>JAIWOE010000179.1 GCA_020217165.1 Desulfovibrio sp.
CTCCAAGGCCAGGCCCAGGAGCCCCAGCCCCACGGCGGCCTTGGACCCGAACAGCCCCCCCGCCGACAACAGCTCGCCGGCCGGGGGTGTCCCTTTGAAGCCCTGCCGCAGCATGCCTCCCAGAAGCTTTTCCGCGTTGAACACCGTCATTCTCCTCTGGCTGACACAACCGCAGCGACACAAAAACCGGGGTTGAATCACACACTTTGACGCGCATTGTTAGCAGCGCCCTTGCAGTCTGTCCAGCTGCCCGCAGCCGCGTACTGCATCCAGCGGGGCATCTTTGCAGCGCCGTTGTTGTGTGATAGCATCGGCATAACATGATCACCGCTCCATCCGCCATGGCCCCGATAGACCCGATGGACCCGATGGACCCGATGGACCCGGAGGACCCGGAGGCCGCCATACCGCCGGGCACCCTCGTCTGCCTGCTGGGGGACGACGTGTCCGCCCTGCAGGCCTCCCTGGCCGCCGTGCTCCCCGGCCCCACTGGCCTCACTGGCCCCCGGTGTCTGTTGTGCGGATACGGCATCCAGCACCTGCCCCTCCCCGCCGGGGGAGAAACGGTGCTGGAGATCCTGCCCACGCCCCTGGGCCGGACCATCGGCCGCACCTGGCTTGCGGCGCACCCCCTGGTGCGTGACGCGGCATGGGTGGTGTTCCTGGATGCCGGCCTGGTGCCGCCGCCTGGCTGGCTGGAGCGCCTCGTTGCCGCAGCCCGGGCCTTTCCCGAGGCTCGCAGCTGGGGCTGCCGAGAGGCGGCGGATCGTCCCGGCCGGCTGGGGCTGGACCCGGCCTCCCCCCCTGACGGTGCGGACATGACCCGGCTGGACGCTGCAGCCTTTGCCCTGGCTCCCCTGGCTCCCCTGGCGTCATCTGCCCAGTCCTGCGGCCCCTGCCTGACCATGCCCGGCGGCTGCCGGCTCTTCCGCGGCGACCGCCTGCGGGAGGATGGCGGCTGGAATCTGGCCTTTGCTCCGGAGGCCTGGGCCGACGTGGAACGCGATCTGGCCCTGGCCCTGCGGCATGGCCGGCTGCCCTGCGTCTGTCTGGAATCCCTGGTGGTGGCGCCATCCGTGCCCGTCCCGCCGCAGGCGGACCCCCGTCCCAACGCCTTCAAACTGGCCCACCGGTTCAGCCCCGGGGAGCTGGAAACCCTTGCCACCCTCTCCCGAACATGCCACACGGCCCTGCCCGGAGAATGACATCCATGCACGTCACACACCTCATCATCGGCGCCGGCCCCACCGGACTGGGCGCGGGCTGGCGGCTCCACGAGCTGGGCGCGCGCGATTTTCTGCTGCTGGAACGCGAATCCCACGCCGGCGGCCTTTCGGCCAGTTTTACGGACGCGGCGGGCTTCACCTGGGATCTTGGCGGCCACGTGGTCTTTTCCCATTATGACTACTTTGACCGCCTCCTGGACTCCCTGCTGGGGGAGGATCAGCTCTGGCACGAACGCATTGCCCGGGTACGCATGGCCGAGGGCTGGGTGCCCTATCCGTTCCAGAACAACATCCGCCACCTGCCCCCGGCCCTGGCCTGGCGTTGCGTGGAAGGCCTGCTGCCGGGCCGGCGGCCCGAGGGCCGTCCCGAGAGCTTCCGGGACTGGATGCTCGCCGTGTTCGGCCAGGGCGTGGCCGATCTGTTCATGCTGCCGTACAATTTCAAGGTCTGGGCCACGCCGGCGGAGCGCATGTCCTGGCAATGGATCGGCGAGCGGGTGAGCGTGGTGGATCTGGAACGCGTGGTCAAGAATATCGTGCTGCAGCAGGATGATGTGAACTGGGGCCCCAACAACAAGTTCCGCTTCCCCCTGCACGGCGGCACCGGGGAGATTTACCGCCGCCTGGCCGCCCGCATCGAGGACCATATCCGCTACGGCCAAACCGTGGTCGCCCTGGATACCGCCGCCCGCACCGTGCGCACCGCCGACGGGCAGCAGATCACCTACGACCACCTGCTGAGCACCGCCCCCCTGGACCTGCTGGTCCGGCAGTGGCTGGCCGACGCCCCGCCAGCCCTGGTGGACGCCGCAGACCTGCTGGAGCACAACGGCGTGGTGGTTTCCGGCATCGGCACCGACGCGGCCCACGACGACGCCACCTGCTGGATGTACTTCCCCGAGGATAATTGTCCGTTCTATCGAGTCACCAATTTCCACAACTATTCCCCCCACAACGTCCCTGCCCCGGGCTGCCGGGGCCTGATGACCGAAACCAGCTTCTCGCCGTACAAGCCCGAGGAATTGAGCGCCGTCACCCCCGCTGCGGAACAGGGCCTGCGCAATGTGCGGATGCTGGCGCCAGACGCCGGCGTGCGCACCCGCTGGGAAGCCGTGCTGCCCTACGGCTACCCCGTGCCCACCCTGGGACGCGACCGCGCCCTGGCCACCATCCAGCCCTGGCTGGAGGCTCGGCAGGTCTACTCCCGCGGCCGCTTTGGCGGCTGGCGCTACGAGGTGGCCAACATGGATCACAGCCTGATGCAAGGGGTGGAATGGGCCGAGCGCATGCTGCAGTCCATCCCCGAAAAAACCTATACCATCCCGGAATGTTAACATGAATCCCGCCATTTTTGCCGCCCGCAGGGATCGCCTGCGCCCCCTGCTGGCCCAACACTCCCTCGACGCCCTGCTCGTCACCTACGCCGCCAACCGCTTTTACCTCTCCGGCTTCGAGCAGTTCGATTGCCAATGCAATGAAAGCTCGGGCTGGCTGCTTATCCGGCAGGATGGCCGCGATGCCCTGTTCACTGATCCGCGCTACGAGGACGAGGCCTTGCGCCACTGGCCGGCCGAAGGGCTGGTGATCTACAAGGGCAACGAGCTGGAACGCCTGCCCGAGCTGGTGGCTTCCCGCCTGACGCCGGGGGATGTGGTGGGGGTGGAGGACAAAACCCTCAACTGGCACCAGGCCACGGAACTGGGCAAGGCCATGCCCCTGCGCCCGGCCCAGGGTCTGGTGGAACGGCTGCGCCTGTACAAAAGCCCCGAGGAGATCGAGGCCCTGCGCCAGGCCTGCGCCCTGAACCACGCCGTCATGGACCGGGTGCCGGCCCTGCTCACCCCCGGGAAAACCGAAGCCGAGCTGGCCTGGGACATTGAACAGCTCTTCCGTGGCATGGGCGCCTCGGGCCTGTCCTTTTCCACCATCGTGGGCGTGAACGGCAACGCCGCCCTGCCCCACGCCCGGCCCGGCGACACGCGCATGGAGGAAGGCTGCCTGGTGCTGGTGGATACCGGCTGCCGCCTGCACCACTATTGCTCCGACCAGACGCGGACTTTCTGGGTGGGGCAGACGCCCTCGGCGCGGTTTTTGGAAGTGATGGACCAGGTACGCACGGCCCAGCAGAAGGCCCTGGACATCATGCGACCCGGCGTGGCCATGCTGGACGTGTACCTCGCCGCACGCAACCACTTTGAATCCCTGGGAGTGGCCGACCGCTTCACCCACGGCCTGGGTCACGGCATCGGCCTGGAGACCCACGAGGCCCCCTCCCTGAACTCGCGCTCCAAGGGCGTGCTGGAGCCGGGCATGGTGGTCACCGTGGAGCCCGGCCTGTACTATCCGGAATGGGGCGGCATCCGCTGGGAATACATGGTGGTGATCACCGAAGACGGCATCGATATTTTGTGATGACACAACCGCTTGATCTTTCGTGGGAACCCTCTCCTGCCCCGCGCCGCTCCGGCCGCTGCTACCTGCGGTTGGCCGGGCGGGACGTGGCCATGGCCAAATTCGAGCTGGAGGCCTTCGGGCATCTGGGCGTCTTGAGCGTGCTGGACCGCTGGGAATGCGTGGCGGTGATCACCCATGCGCCGGGCATGCAGGCCATGCTGGCCCGCTATCTGGAGGCCCTGGCGGAGCTGGTGGAATTCGAGGTGCTCTATCGCTCGCCCCCGCCGGCCCATGCGGCTACCACGCCGCCCAGGCCGGCACATGCCGCCAGGACTCCTTGAGGGAGTCGTCCAGGCGCTTGAAGTCGGGCTCGCGGGCGGCCACTTCCCGCCAGTAGGCCGGGGAATGGTTGCCGTGCAGGGCGTGGCACAGCTCGTGGATGATGACGTACCGCACACAGTCTGGCGGCAAAAACAACAGGCAGCAGTTCAGGGAGACGGCCCCGCGGCTGGAGCGGCTGCCCCAGCGCGTCTTCTGCCGGCCCACGCGCACGCTGGTCACGGGCAGGCGCAGGGCCTCGGCCAGGGTCTTGCACCAGGGCACCAGGTGCGTGCGCCCGGCGGTAAGCAGCCAGCGGCGCAACAACTGCAAGCAGACGTCCACATCATCGGTACGGCCGCGGAAGGTGAGCACGCCCTCGCGCTCCCTGAGGGTCAGGCGGCGAGGGTCTGCGGGCTGGCATTGCACCAGGTAGTCCCGCTGCACGGCGGGCAGGGACACCCGGTGGGGTAAAATTGGTGTGTCGAAGAGTTGCCCCCGGGCCCGCAGCTCCCGCAGGGCGTTGATGGCCCATTCGGCCTGCTGCTGCACGGCCAGCCGGGCGAAGGACGGGTCCACCCCCCGCGGCAGGACCACCGTGAGCCCGGCCCCGGGCACCACCTTGAGCAGGATGCGCCGGGCGCGGGCGCTTTCCCGGACGCGAAAGGCTGGCAGTTCCTCGTGCATGCCCCCTCCTAATCGCATTGGCGGCATGTGACAAGATGGCGCAGGGGGTTGACGCCGACGCCAACCAGGATCACAAGCCCCCCATGAACACCATTGCTTCCGTCTGCGTCTTTTGTGGCGCCAATCCTGGCAATTCCCCAAGTTTTCTGGAATCTTCCATCTATCTCGGCCGGCTGTTGGCCCGGCGGGGCATCACCCTGGTCTACGGCGGGGCCAGCGTGGGTTGCATGGGCGCCGTGGCCAACGCCGCCCTGGATTCCGGGGGCCGCGTGGTGGGAATCATCCCCAAGTCCTTGTGGGAAAAGGAAATTGCCCATCACGGCCTCACCGAGCTGCTGGTGGTGGATTCCATGCACGAACGCAAGGCCGCCATGGCCGCCCGCAGCGATGCCTTCATCGCCCTGCCCGGCGGGGTGGGCACCCTGGAGGAATTCTTCGAGGTCATGACCTGGTCCCAACTCGGGTTCCACCACAAACCTTGCGGCCTGCTGAACGTGGACGGCTACTACGACGGCCTGGCCGCCTTCCTGGATCACGCCATGGACCAGGGCTTCCTCAAGGAGCCCCACCGGCGCATCGCCCTGACCGAGGCCACCCCCGAAGCCCTGCTGGACGCCTTTGCCGGCTGGACGCCCCCGCGCACGGGCAAATGGATCGAAAAACCCGAGCAGCTCTGATCCCTTTGCGCACGGGGCTGACTGTTATTTGGAGGGGGTGAAATCCCCAGCCACACCACCGAGGCCTGGGTATTGTCATCCATTTGTCATCATCCGGGCGTAAAGGCCAAGAGGGTTTTCACCTGTAGCGGGGCCTTTACCATGCCATTTGCCTTGCCTTTTCCGTCCACCCTGGGCAGCAGCACCTGGTTGCTGGCCAGCTGCCTGTTGCTGGCCCCTGCGGCCGGCGCGCTGCTGTGGCAGAAACGCCGGCTGTCGGCGCGGCTGCGCCGGGCGCATTCCAACCTCATGGCCCAGCACGTGGAAATCGTCCGCCATCGCGAGCAGTTGGGCATGGTCCTGGGGGCCATGAGCAGCCTGGTGGTGGAAGTGGACCCCCAGGGCACTGTGCTGCGGCTGCACTCCACGGCCTTCCCCTACCGGACCGACCTGCCGGCAATGCCCGAAGGGGCTCCCCTGGTCCGCCTGTTGCCTTTGAAGGATCCCGAGGCCCTGGCCCGGCTCCTGGAGTCCGCCCGCCGATGCGCTGCGCCGCAACAGGCGGAGCTGGAAGCCGACATCGAGGGCCGCTCGCTGCGGTTCTTCGTCACCGCCTCCATGATGGATGACCATCGCGCCCTGCTGGTGGCCCGGGACATGACCCCCCTGCACGAAGCCCGCCGCGCCGTGGCCCGCCAGGAACGCCTGCATGCCGCCTTGGCCCGGCACGCGGCCGATGGCGTGGCCGTGGTGGATGCCGATGGCATCATCCGCTACCTGTCCCCGGGCATGCAGACCGTCCTGGGGCTGCGCACGACCCCACGCCCCGGCGCAGGCTTCGAATCCCTGCTGGCTGGGGAGGACCAAGAGGCCTTCCTGCGCCAGATGGCCGTGGTGCTCCCGGAAGCCGGCAAGACCGCCCGCTTCGAGGCCCGGGCCCGCAAGGCCGGCGGCGGGGAGGCCGTGCTGGAAATCCACGCCGCCAACCTGCTGCATGAACCCGACGTGGCCGGCGTGGTGCTCAATTGCCGGGACATCACCTGCCAGCGACGCTATCAGGAAGAGCTGCGCCGCCAGGCCTTTTGCGATCCCCTCACCGGCCTGGCCAACCGTGCCCTGTTCATGGATCGCCTGGAACACGCCATGGCCCGCATGGCCCGCAAGGAAACCTACAGCTATGCCGTCTTGGCCATCGATCTGGACCGCTTCAAGCGCGTCAACGAAAGCCTGGGGCATGACAATGGCGACCAGCTTCTCCTGCGGGTGGGGCAGATCCTCAAGAATTGCATGCGCAAGGTGGATACCCTGGCCCGCCTCCAGGGCGACGACTTTGTGGTCCTGCTGGACGAAATCGGCGACAAGCTGGAAGTCATCCGCGTGGCCGTGCGCATCCGGACCGCCCTGGCCCAGCCCCACATGGTGGATGGCGTGGAGGTGTCCCTGCGTTCCAGCGTGGGCATCGTCTACGGCGATTACAGCTGCACCTGCCCGGAACAGGTGTTGCGGGATGCGGAAACCGCCCTGCGCTGGGCCAAAGCCCACGGCAGCGAGGGCTACAAGGTCTTCCACGCCACCATGCACAAACAGGCCATGGCCCAGCTGGAGCTGGAGGCAGACATCCGCAAGGGACTGGAGCGCAACGAATTTTTCCTCAACTTCCAGCCCATCGTCTCCCTGGAGACCCGCCAGGTGGTGGGCATGGAGGCCCTCCTGCGCTAGAAGCATCCCCAGCGCGGCAACATCCCGCCCCTGCAGTTCATCCCCGTGGCCGAGGAAAGCGGGCTCATCGTCCCCCTGGGAGAGCGCGTGCTCACCCTGGCCCTGGAGCAGGCCGTGCGCGTGCGGGCCCTGCTGGGGGAAACGCCGTTTTACGTCTCCGTCAACCTCTCCCCGCGGCAACTGGTGCAGAAGGAACTTTCCCAGATGGTGCAGCGGGCCCTGGCGCGAACCAGGTTGCCCGCCGGCGTGCTCAAGCTGGAGGTGACGGAAAGCCTGGTGATGGAAAATCCCACCCAGGCCCGGGCCATCCTCAAGGATCTGCAAGACCTGGGCTGCCGCCTGGCCATCGATGACTTCGGCACCGGGTACTCCTCCCTGAGCCACCTGTGCCAGTATCCCTTCGACACCTTGAAGATAGACCGCAGCTTCGTCTCCTTGCTGGCGAAATCCAACCTGCGGCACGAGGGCATCGTCCAGGCCATCCTGCACATGGCCCAAAGCCTGGACATGCATGTGGTGGCCGAGGGCATCGAGACGCCGGCCCAGATCCAGACCCTCACCCGCCTGGGCTGCCGCACCGGGCAGGGGTATTTTTTCGCCAGCCCCATGGACGCCCCGGCCCTGGAAGCCTTCCCGACCCAGCCCCCGGCCTGCGTGCAGGCCCTGGCG
>JAIWOE010000180.1 GCA_020217165.1 Desulfovibrio sp.
CCGCCACTTCCTCCACCCTGGCAAATTCCTCCACCCTGGCAACTTCCGCCACCCTGGCAACTTCCGCCGCCCCCACCACAACCGCGGCCCAGTAGGGCCCGGGGAGCTTTTGCATCATGGCCAAGTTTTTCATCGATCGCCCGGTCTTCGCCTGGGTCATCGCCATCATCATCATGCTGGCCGGCGCCTTGTCCATCCTGCGCCTGCCCATTTCGCAATACCCGAACATTGCGCCCACGGCCATCACCATCACGGCCACGTACCCCGGCGCATCGTCCCAGACCATTGAAAACACGGTGACCCAGATCATCGAACAGAAGATGAAGGGCATCGACAACCTCAAATACATGTCCTCCACCAGCGAATCCACGGGCCAGGCGGAGATCGAACTGACCTTCGATTCCTCCACCGACCCGGACATCGCCCAGGTGCAGGTGCAGAACAAGCTGGCCCTGGCCACGCCCCTGCTGCCGCAGGAAGTGCAGCGCCAGGGCATTGCCGTGAACAAGAGCTCGTCCAGCTTCCTCATGGTCATTGGCCTGATGAGCGACTACGCCTCCTCCAACCTGCTGGATCCCATCAGCCGAGTGGATGGCGTGGGCGAGGCCAACATCTTTGGCGCGCAGTACGCCATGCGCATCTGGTTGGATCCGGACAAACTCAACAAATACAAGCTGAACCCGGCGGATGTGCTGGCCGCCATCGAGGCCCAGAACACCCAAACCAGCGCCGGTCAGATCGGCGGCACACCGGCCACGGCCGGGGTGCAGATGAGTTACACCATCCTCTCCCAAACCCAGTTCACCAATGCCCACGAATTCGAGCAGGTGCTGCTGCGGGTGAACGAGGATGGTTCCGCCGTGCGTCTCATCGACGTGGCCCGGGTGCAGCTGGGCAGTGAAAGCTACGATACGGTGTCGCGGTTCAACGGCAAGCCCGCCGCAGGGCTTTCCGTCAAGCTGGCCACCGGCGCCAACGCCCTGGACACGGTGCAACGCGTCAAGGCCATGCTGGACCAGCTTTCCCTGAACTTCCCCCAGGGCGTGCGCTGCGTGTTCCCCTACGATACCACGCCCTTTGTCCGGGCCAGCCTGGAAGAAGTGGTCAAGACGCTGTTTGAGGCCATCTTCCTGGTGTTCCTTATCATGTATTTGTTCCTGCAGAACTTCCGGGCCACCATCATCCCCACCATCGCCGTGCCCGTGGTGCTGCTGGGCACCTTTGGGGCCATGGCGGCCTTTGGCTATTCCATCAACACCCTGACCATGTTTGGCGTGGTGCTGGCCATCGGCCTGCTGGTGGATGACGCCATCGTGGTGGTGGAGAACGTGGAACGCATCATGACCCAGGAGGGCCTCTCCCCCCGGGAGGCCACCCGAAAATCCATGGAGCAAATCACCGGCGCGCTGGTGGGCATTGCCCTGGTGCTCTCGGCGGTGTTCATCCCCATGGCCTTTATCGATGGGTCCACGGGTGTCATCTACCGGCAGTTCTCCCTGACCATCGTCTCGGCCATGCTCCTCTCGGTGGTGGTGGCCGTGGTGCTCACGCCGGCGTTGTGCGCCACCATGCTCAAGCCACACCACACGCTGCACGGCAAGCCCCAGCGCGGGTTCTTCGGCTGGTTCAACCGCATGTTCGACCGCGGCAACACCAGCTACCAGCGCGGCGTGCACGGCCTGCTCAAGCGCAAGAAACGCGTGATGCTCGTGTATGTGGGCATTGTGGCCGTGCTGGCCATGCTCTTCTTGCGGCTGCCCACCTCCTTTTTACCCGATGAGGATCAGGGCATTGTCTTCTCCCTCATCCAGTTGCCCACGGGCGCGCCCCAGGAGCGCACCCTGGAGGTGCTGCAGCAGGTGGAGCGGCACTTTCTGGAAGAGGAAGCCGCTGTGGTCAAATCCATCTTTACCGTGGCCGGGTTCAGCTTTGCCGGCAAGGGGCAAAACACGGGCATTGCCTTTGTGCAGCTCAAGGACTGGGCCGAGCGCAAGGGCCCAGGCATGAGCGCACAGGACGTGTCTATGCGGGCCATGGGGGCGTTTTCGCAAATCAAGTCCGCACAGATCTTCGCCTTTACCCCGCCGGCCGTGCTGGAACTGGGCGACGCCACGGGCTTTGACATGTATTTGCAAGACCGCGCCGGCCTGGGCCACGAGGCCCTGATGCAGGCCCGCAACCAACTCCTGGGCATGGCCGCCCAGAATCCCGAGGTGGTGGCCGTGCGGCCCAACGGGCAGGACGACACCCCGCAGTATCAAATCGACATCGACCTGGCCAAGGCCGGTGCCCTCTCCCTGGCCATGAGCGACATCACCAGCACCATGTCCATTGCCCTGGGCGGTGCGTACGTGAACGACTTCATCGACCGCGGCCGCGTGAAAAAGGTGTATGTGCAGGGAGATGCCCCCTACCGCATGATGCCCCAGGACATTGAACGCTGGTTTGTCCGCAACAGTCTGGGCGAGATGGTGCCCTTCCAGACCTTTTCCTCCGGTCGCTGGACCTACGGCTCCCCCCGTCTGGAACGCTTCAACGGCGTGCCGGCCGTGGAAATCATGGGCTCCGCCGCCCCGGGCAAGAGCTCCGGCGACGCCATGCTGGCCATGGAACAGATGGTGGCCCAGCTGCCGGCGGGCTTTAGCCTGGAATGGACCGGCCTGTCCTACCAGGAACGCATGAGCGGCGCTCAGGCGCCGGCCCTGTACGCCATCTCCATCCTGGTGGTGTTCCTCTGCCTGGCGGCGCTGTACGAAAGCTGGAGCGTGCCCACGGCGGTGATGCTCGTGGTGCCCCTGGGCATCATCGGCTCGGTGCTGGCCACCATGGGTCGTGGTCTGTCCAACGACGTCTACTTCCAGGTGGGCCTGCTTACCACCATCGGCCTTTCGGCCAAAAACGCCATTCTGATTGTAGAATTCGCCAAGGAACTGGTGGAGCAAGGCTGGGATGTGACCAAGGCCACCCTGGAGGCCGCCCGGCTCCGGCTCAGGCCCATCCTCATGACCTCCTTCGCCTTCATCCTGGGCGTGCTGCCCCTGGCCACGGCCTCGGGCGCGGGCTCGGGCAGCCAGCGGGCCATCGGCACGGGCGTCATCGGGGGCATGCTGGCAGCCACGGTGCTGGGCTGCTACTTCGTGCCCGTGTTCTTCATGCTGGTGTATCGCCGCAAGCGGTCCCAGCCAGCCCCGCACCCCGCCATGGACACCCAGCCTGCCGAGGGCGCCTCCTAGGGTGACGTCCCCGAAATAAGGTGAGAGAAATACCACCTTATTTCGGGGAAGACCGTCCACCAAAATGCGTGGATTTTGGCGGACTCACGGAGCCTGCGGCTTCGGGGCCACCTTGCAGGCGGCCTTGTGTGTTGCGTTATTTGTGTACACGAATTTTGAGGACGCAACACTCGTGTGACGTCCCTGAAAAGCGGGTCCGCATCAAACTGCAGCCCGCGGAACCACCAACCAGGCGGCTCCGCGGGCTCTTTGTGCCTGTGCGTCTCCATTGTGACCCCGGACGGGTAAGACCCTGGGCTGCAATGGGAACGCACAGCAGGCAAGGCTGCAGTCTACTTCTGAAATAACGCTGGTACCCGGGGCGGGACTTGAACCCGCACAGCCTTGCGGCCCAGGGATTTTAAGTCCCTTGCGTCTACCATTCCGCCACCCGGGCAGGGTGTGTTACGCGTGAGGCACCCTCACAAGCCCACCAGTTCCCGCAGGTCCACCGCTTCCTGTCGGACCACGCCGGGCCACAATCCAAACACTGCCGCCTGCTTCAGATTCTTGTCGATGCCTAGCATCCGGGCCGACACGCCGTCGGGCAAAAGCGCGGCCAGTTCGCTGCAACAGTCGGCCAGGATCTCGGCATCGAACTGATCCAGGGCGAACTCCAACCGCAGCAGGTCGCCATAGCCCCAGAAATCCAAGTGCCTGGCACCGTACTGGGCCAGCACGTCTTGCATTTGCACCATGAGCGTCTGCTCCACCGCCTGCAACTCATGGTAGGAGATGGACTGACTGTACGCAAGAGTACCGAATACATGACAATTGTATGTGGACATGGCTGGTCCTTTTGCGCGGGCGCGAGTCCCCCGCACCGCGCTGGTTGTACACAGGGCCACAGCATGCGTCAAACCCATGGGCGGATTTGTCAAGACGGGCCGTCCCTGCTACACAGCCCCCATGCATGCGTCGCCCGTCTTGCCGCGCCGCCCCCGTGCCCGTGTGGCACTGCTGGGGCTGGACGGTCTTTCCCTGGACATTGCCCGCGCCATCGCCGCCTTTGGCCGCACCCCACACCTGGAGGCCCTGTGCCGGGACCCCCGCACCGGCACCGTGGACGCCGAACTGCCGGAGCTCTCCCCGGTCAACTGGACCTCCCTGGCCACGGCCGCCGGACCGGAAGCCCACGGTGTGTACGGCTTCACCCGCATGAACCCCGCCACGTATGCCATCACCATCACAGACTCGCGCCAGGTGCGCCTGCCCACCATCTTCGATCGCCTGGCCGGGCAGGGACGCATCTGCAGAGTGTTGAACCTGCCAGGCCTGTGGCCCGTGCGCTCCGGGCCCGGCGGCGCCATGACGCAGGGCATGGCGCAGGCGCATGGCCAGCCTGCTGCAACGGGCACCCTCATTGCCGGCTTCATCGCCCCCACCCTGGAGGATGCCGTGTACCCCCCGGCCCTGGTGGAGGAACTGCGCCGCGCCGGCTACCGCATTGAGGCAGACACCCTGCGCGGTGCGGCAGACCCTGCCTACCTGCTGGCCCAACTGCGGGAGACCCTGCGCGGCCGGCGGCACCTGCTGGAACGGTTCCTTGCCCCCGGAGACTTCGACTGCCTCTGCTGCGTCTTTACCGAAACCGACCGCCTGTTTCACTTCCTCCTGCCGGCAGTGCTTGCCCCGGACCATCCCTGGCACCAGGCCTGCCTGAATTTTCTGGAAGAATGGGACGCTGCCGTGGGCTTGTTCTTCCGCATGGCCGCCGCCCTGCCCGGGGAGACCCGCCTTCTGGTGGTGGCCGACCACGGCTTTGCTCCGTTGCACACGGAATTCGACGTCAATGCCTGGCTGCGCAGTCAGGGGTTCCTCCGCATGGAAGACCGAGCCCCCTCCTCTCCCCTGGACGCCAGCGGCATCCGCCATGGCACCACGGCCTTTGCCCTGGATCCCGGCCGCATCCACCTGCACCGCCGGGATCTTTACGCCAAGGGCAGCGTGGCGCCGGCCGAGGAGCCAGCCCTGCTGGAGCGCCTGCGATCCGGCCTCCTGGCCCTGCGCTGGAAGGGCGAGCCGGTGATGGAAAATGTCTTCCTGGGACGAGACCTCTACCCCGGCGATCACAGCCCCGACCGGCCCGACCTCGTGTGCCTGAGCCGCCCCGGGGTGGACCTCAAGGCCAAGTTCGACCGCCGGGAGCTTTTCGGACTCCATGGCCGCCATGGCATGCACACGGCCAAGGGCGCAATATTCTACGACTCCATGGGTCAGGCATCCCCCCGCCGCATGCGGGACGTGGGCCGGCTGCTCCTGGCAGGCGGCCAGGCTTGCGGCGCCCCCCTCATCCAGTGACGCGGGGGGACATTTCGACCATCCCTCGTCGTCCGTTCCGGGGTGGCCATCCGGCCTGTTGCAGGGCCGTCTCGATGCTCTCCACCAGGGTTTCCACGTCCATGGGCTTGGAAATGTAGCCGTCCATGCCTGCGCCCAGGAAGCGGTCCCTGTCCCCGGCCATGGCGTAGGCGGTCATGGCGATAATGGGAATGCGGGAATACTGCCGAAACCGCGCCTCGGTGCGGATTTCCCGGGCGGCGGTCAGACCATCCTTCACCGGCATCTGCACATCCATGAGAATGATGTCAAAGGGATGCTCCTCCAACAGGTCCAGGGCCTCCTGGCCGTTCATGGCTGGTGTGGTGACATAGCCGAGCTTCTCCAGCAGCTTGATACCCGCCAGGGAGTTGACTTCATCATCTTCCACAAAGAGCACCCGCGGCGGATCGTCGTGGGGGCCATCGTGGGAGTCGGCGGCCGAGCCTGGCCGGGCTTGGCGGGCGGAAGCGGCCGGCTGTCGGGCAAAGGAGAGCACCAGATAGGCCGTGGTGCCCTGGCCAGGGGCGGAATCCAGGCACAGCTCCCCGCCCATGAGCCTCACGAGCTTGCGCACGATGGACAGGCCAAGCCCGGCTCCCTGGAACCGGCGTGCGTAGGCGGCCTCGGCCTGGGAGAAGGGCTCGAATACAACGCGCAGCAGCTGTTCGTCCATGCCAATGCCCGTATCGCTAACACAAAACAGCACCCGAAGCGCCTCTTGGCCAGTGTCCGCAAGGCTCGGCAAGGGGAAGGCCTCCAGCCGAACCTGCCCTGCATCCGTAAATTTCACGGCATTGCCCACCAGGTTGACGAGGATCTGCCGCAGGCGGGTTTCATCGCCCACCAGCACCTCCGGCAGCGTGGACGCCATGTGGTATTCCAGGGCCACCCCCTTTTCGCTGGCAGGCAGGGCAAACAGCCCCAGCACCGACTCCTCCAAGGCAGCCACCTCAAAGGGCGCGGCCTGGAGGGTCAGTTTGCCGGATTCAATGCGCGAGAGGTCCAAGATGTCCGCGAGCAGGCGGGTCAGGCGGCGGGAGGACTGGATGGCTGTGGTCACATATTCCTGCTGCTCCGGCGTGAGGGACGTGGCCCCCAGGAGCTGGAGCATGCCCAGCACGCCATTCAGGGGCGTGCGGATCTCATGGCTCATGTTAGCCAGAAACTCGGACTTGGCCAGGTTGGCCGACTCCGCCGCCTCCTTGGCCCGGCGCATTGCTTCCGCGGCGCGTTTGAGGCTGCCGATTTCGTGGAAGAAAACCAATGCCCCGTTTCGGCCGGCCAGGGAAAAGGGCACGGCGGCCACCTCCACATCCAGGGAGGTGCCATCCAGCCGCAGGATGACCTCCTCCGCCGGCGGCACATGTTTTTGCTCCCGGTTCAGGGTGTCGATGCGTTGGCGCACCTGCTCCCGACAGCTGGGATGAAACAGTTCGGCCACGTGGGCATGCAAGAGCTCGTCGGCACTCCGGGCGCCAAACAGGCGGGTGGCGGCCTCGTTAATATAGGCAAAACGCCCTTCGATCTGGATGAAAATGCCCTCGGGGGCGCTGTCCGCCAGGGTCCGGAAGCGCTCTTCACTTTCCCGCAGGGCCGCCTCCGCTTCCCGCCGTTCGGAAATGTCCAGGCAGAAGCCGATGTAGCCCAGGAACTCGCCCTGGGTGTTGTACCGGGGGGCGCCGTAATCTACGATCCACCGATACTCCCCGCTGGCGTGCATGAGGCGGTATTCCATGACAAACTGTTCGCGGCGGTCGAAGGCCTCTGTATAGATGGCGATGCAGCGGTCCAGATCCTCGGGATGCACGCCCTCGGCCCAGCCGTAGCCCAGTTCTTCCTCCATGGCGCGGCCGGTGAAGCGCAGCCATGGCTCATTGAAATAGGTGCACAGCTTTTCCGTGTCCGAGGCCCAGATGAGGGCCGTGCCGCTGTTGGCCAGGGTGCGGTAATGCTGCTCGCTTTCGGCCAGGGCCAGCTGGAACTGGCGCCCCTCGGTGCGGTCGCGCAGCACGAGCACCGAGCCCGCGGGGC
>JAIWOE010000181.1 GCA_020217165.1 Desulfovibrio sp.
TGGGGTGGGAACACCGCAACCTCTTTGGCAGCGGCGAGCGCTTGTCCTTGCTGATGGAAGTGTCCATGCTGGAATCCAAGGCCGTGGCAGAATTCCAGAAGCCCAAGTTCCTGCGGCCGGACCAGTCCCTCAAATCCTCCCTTGAAGCCAAAACCGAGGACACCTCGGCCTACGAGGCCGACAGCCTGACCGGCAAGGTGCTCCTGGAACGGGAGCTGGGTCCGCACTGGAGGGTCTCGGCGGGGGTGGCCTTCCGCCAGGCCGACGTGCTGCGCGACGAGGCCCGGCCCGAACAGGATGAGCTCAAATATTCCCTGGCCTCCATCCCCCTGGCCCTGTCCTACGATACCCGGGATTCCGTACTGGACCCCACCCGCGGCGTGCTGCTGGGCTGGCAGGCCGAGCCGTTCTACAGCGTGGGCGAATCCACCATGAGCAGCGACGCCTTCCTCAAGCTGGAGACCCAGGCCCGCGGATTTCTGACCCTCCTGGACAAGCCCCGGCTGGTGCTGGCCGGGCGCGGCACCTTTGGCGCGTTCCTGGGCCTGCCCGGGGAGGAGCTGCCCCCGGTGCTGCGCTACTACACCGGCGGCGGGGGCACCGTGCGGGGCTACCGCTACCAGACAGCCGGCCCCATGCGCGGCGAGAACCCCATTGGAGGCAGCTATTTGGCGGAAATTTCAGCGGAAATTCGGTTGCGCATCACCGAGGATCTCGGCTTCGTCCCCTTCATTGATGGCGGCAATGTCTACGACACCCTGGACGACCTGGGCGATGGCCTGCTCTGGGGCGGTGGCGCGGGCCTTCGCTATGCCACGCCCATCGGTCCCCTGCGACTGGACGTGGCCTTTCCCTTTGAACAACGCAGCACCGACGACGCCTTCCAGGTGTACGTCAGCGTGGGGCAGGCGTTCTGACCATGGCCCTGCAGCGTCGCCATGCCCTGATGCTCCTTGGCGGACTGGCTTCCGCGCCGGCGGTGTTCGTGCTGGCGGCCTGGCTGGTGCTGCAGACGTCCGCAGCCCACCGGGAGCTGGCCTCCCTGCTGGCCTCCACCCTGGCCAGCGAAAACGGCACGGCGGAGGTCAAGGGCCTCTCGGGCCAGCTGCCCTTCACCCTCCGCCTGGAGCGTTTTGCCCTGGGCGACGAGCAGGGGTGGTGGCTGGAAATTGATGACCTTTCCCTGGACTGGAATCCCCTGGCCCTGCTGCGCAGCCGGGTTCGCGTGGCCTCCCTGGCTGCGGCCCACATTCGTCTGGACCGCTTGCCACCCTCCGCACCGGAGGAGGCCCCCCCTGTGGCGGCAGGCCCCCTCTGGCCGCCGCCACCCCTCTCCCTGCCGGAAATTTTCCTTGATTCATTGGAGGTTGATCGCTTTGAGCTGGGGCAGGCCGTCCTGGGTCAGGCAGCAGTGTTCCGGGTGTCCGGTTCGGCCACGGGGCGAGGCGAGGCCGTGCAGGCCCGGCTGGATGTCCCCCGCATCGACGGCCACGACTCCGCCCTGCGCCTGACCGCCCAGGCGGATCTTTTCGCCTGGACCCTGGCCCTGGACGCCCGGCTGCACGAAGCGCCCGGGGGATTGGTGGCCGGCCTGGCCTCCCTGCCGGCGCACCTGCCCCTGGCCGGCTCCCTCACGGGCCAGGGCACGCTGCAGGACTGGCGCGGCATCCTCGAAGCCCGGGCCGACAATGCCACCCTGCTGGAAGGGTCGGTGCACCTGGCCGTGCCGCCGCACAAGGAACAGGATGCCCGCATCGCCGTGGATCTCACCGTGCATCCGCAGCCGGAACTGTTGCCGGCGGACGCCCCCTCCCAGGCCCGCGCCGCCCTGCAGACCCTGGGCCCCGCCGTGCGCCTGACGGCGGACCTGCAGTGCTCCTCGGATCTTGCCAATCTGGAGATCGTTTCCATGGCCCTGGACGCCGGCCCGGTGGTCCTTAATAGCCAGGGCGCCCTGACGGAACAGTCCCTGGCCCTGGACGCCACCGTGGCCGCCGCGGACCTGGCGCCCCTGGGCCTGCTGGCCGGGGAAGCCCTGGCCGGCGAATTCCAGGCCGTCATCCAGTTGCGTGGCACGCCCCGGGCCCCGTTGCTTTCGGTGGACGCCACCCTGGGTCAGGCCCGGTTGCCCGGTGTGGCGGCGGCGGCATTGACCATCCAGGCTCGGGCCGAACCCCTGGCCCCCCTGGATCAGCCCTTTGCCGGCATCAAGACCCAGGGCGTCAGCAACGCCACGGGGCTGGTGCTGGACGGCGCCCCCGTGGCCCTGGGGCCGGCGGTGCAAGCGCAGTGGAACATCGAGGCCGATCCCCACGGCGGCATGCGCGTGGCCGAGTTGTCCGTGCGCGACGGCGACACCGTGATTTCCGTCAGTGGCCCCATCAATCTTTCCGGGATGCTGGATCTGCAACTGGCGGCCAGTGGCCTGGATCTGCGCCAACGTCTGCCCGGCGTGCCCCTGACCGGCACGACCTCGGTGCAGGCCACGGCCTCGGGCAATCTGGCCCGGCAGCAGGTGGCCCTGAATGCCACCGTGGGCGTGGAGGGGCTGGCCTCCCGGACGCCGGACCTGGAGCCGGCCATGCGCCTGCTGGGTGCGTCGCCGTCCTTAATTCTGGCGGCGCAGCTGCACAACCGCACCGTGGTGCTGGAGTCTTTGCGCCTTGCCGGGACAACCCTCGAGCTTGACGCCGAGGGCAGCGTCGATCTGGCCACCGAATCCCTGGATGCCCGCACCCGCGTGCGACTGGCCACCCTGGCGCCCCTGGAAGGGTGGATCGGGCAGCCCATTGCCGGCATCTGCGAGCTGGATCTCAATGCCACGGGCCCCCTGGCTTCCCCCGTGGCCACCCTGCAGCTGGATGCCCGTCACATTGCCTCCCCGGGCATGGCCCTCAAGCGCGTCCGTCTTTCGGGCGACCTGCGCGGCGAGGCCGCAGGGGACACCGCGGCTCCGTCGCCACAGGCCCTCCTGGGGGCAATGGCCCTGGACCTGTCCGGCGACCAGGGGGACTTCGCCCTGCGTACCCGGTATCGATTCCAGGAGCCATTCCTTCGTCTGGACGGCCTGGAGCTGCGCGGCCCGGGCACCTCCCTGGCCGGAGCCCTGGAGGTGGATCTTCAACGCAGCCTGGCCTCCGGCGCCCTCAAGGGCGGTGCGCAGGATCTGGTTCCCCTGGGTCGGACCCTGGGGCAGCAGCTGGCGGGCACGGTGCAACTGGCGGCGGAATTCATCGTCGCCGATGGCCGCCAGCACATGGAACTCACGGTGGATGCGGCCCGGGTGCAGGCCGGTGATGCGGCCCTGGGCCGGCTCAAGCTCGCCGCGTCCCTGCGCAATGTGCTTCAGGCCCCCCAGGGGTCGGTATCCCTCCAGGCCACGACCCTGACCGCCGGTGGCGCCCGTGTGGGCTCGGCGTCGGTCACGGCCAGGGGTGACGGCGGCAAGATCGCCTTCACCGTGGTTGCCAAGGACGGGGAGGTCGGCGGCGCCCCGTTTGCCGCGGACCTGGCCGGGGATGTGGCCCTGCCGCAAGGCGGGGTGGACCTGACCCTGTCCCGCCTCTCCGCCGCCTATGCCGGCACACCAGCCAAGCTGCTGGCCCCACTGCGGGTGAGCCAGCGCGGACCGTCCCTGGAGGTCAAGGGCTTGTCCCTGCAGTATGGACCGGCCAGATTGACGGCCAGCGTGGTGAAGACGCCGGAAACACTGGCCGGCGAGGCCACGGTGTCCGCCCTGTCCCTGTCCAGACTCCAGGAGTTCGGGGTGTCGGGGATGGAAAATATGCAGGGCGAGGTGCGGTTGCAGCTGGGGTTGAGCGGCACACCGGCCAGTCCCAGGGCCATGGTGCAGCTCAAGACCACGGGACTGCGCGCCACCGGCGACGCCGTACTGGCGGAACTGCCTGCCCTGACCCTGGATGCTGAGGCCGGCCTGACCCGCGAGGCCCTCAAGGCCACCGTGCGCCTGTCTGGTTTGTCTGGAAAAGCAGGGCAGGGTGAAAGCGGCGGCGAACCGGTAACGGTAACCATCACCGCCAGCCTGCCAGCCACCTTCGTGCTGGAGCCGTTCCAGTTCCGGCTGGGCGATGGCCCCCTGGCCGCCTCGGCCAAGGGGGATGTGGACCTGGCCCGTTTCTCCACCATGCTGGAGCACTTCGATGCCCGCTGCCGGGGGCGGCTGGTGCTGGACATGGACGTGTCAGGGTCCCTGGATGCCCCCCAGGTGCGCGGTGGCATTTCCCTGGAAAAAGGGTTTCTGGAGGCCCTCTCCACGGGCACGGTGCTGGATCCCGTAACCATGAACATCCAGGCCAGCAACACCGTCATCGCCCTCACGGCCCTGGATGTGCGGGACCGCGCCGGCGGCCGGCTCCTGGCCAGCGGTTCCCTGCAGTTGGAGGACGGATTCCCATTTCAGGTCAAGGTGGCCATCAACAACTTCACGCCGGCGCGGCACACGCTGGGCACGGGCAAGCTCAGTGGCGAAGTGGCCGTACTGGGCACGGCCAAGGGCGGCAAGGCCACGGGCGCCTTGACCATCGCCCCGGCCAGCATCAGCCTGCCCACACGCCTGCCGCCGGACGTGGCCCCGGTGGACAAGCTGGAGATCGTCTTCGGCAACGCCACCACGGCCCAGGACGGCGCACCCCGCACCCCGGCGGCCCCGGGCTGGCCCCTGGAGCTGGATGTGCAGGTGCGTATTCCAAATTCACTGCGAATCCATGGGCTTGGCTTGGATTCCACCTGGGGCGGCAACCTCCGGGTGCAGGGGATGGCAGCCAGACCCAGCCTGGTGGGCGCCGTGGCGGTTTCGCGCGGGGATGTGAATTTTCTGGGCAAGCGGTTCGTCATTTCCAAGGGCGAGGTGGGATTCGGGGGCGACTGGCCGCCGGATCCGCTGGTGGTGGTGGAAGCCACCACCGATGCCGGGGACGTCACAGCCATCCTGCAGCTGCAGGGGCATGCCGACGATCTGGACCTCACCCTGAGCTCCAACCCGGTCCTGCCGCGGGAGGAAGTGCTCTCGCGCATCCTGTTCGGCAGGGATCTGCAGAATCTTTCCGCCCTGCAGGCCGTGCAGCTGGCCAAGGCCGGCAGCATGCTCCTGGGCAGCTCCGGCGTCTGGGACATGCTGGGCCGCAACGACGAGCTGCTGCCCGGGCTCTCCTTTGGCGGCAGCGGGGACGGAGAGCCGTCGGCCGTGGGCCGGTTCCTGGACCGCGCCCGCAATTCCATGCGTGTGGACGTGCGTCAGCCCGTGGGCAAGACGAGCAATGAAATCGCCGTGGAAGTGGACATTACCAACGACATCATGCTCCATGGCACCGTGGACGACCGCGGCCAGGAAGGGGTTGGCCTGCAGTGGAAGCATGATTATTGAGTTATTTTAGCGTATTGAATGGCGAGGCGCAATGGCGGAAACAGGATTGCGTCTGCCACGGATCTGGATTATCCTGTAAGATGCCGGGCAGCGTCTGCCTTCCGCAGGGCGCGTGTTCCTGGCGCACCCACTGAACCAGCCCATTTCGCAAAAGCTTCTTGATGGTGGCGCGATGGTGCGCAGCACACTCCTCCCAAGCACGCAGATGCATCCATGAAAAAACGCCTCCTTCCGATCCTCGGTGTCCTGCTGCTGGCCTTGCTTGGCGGCGGCTACTATGCCGCGCAGCTGGCAGCCAACCGGCTGGTTGACGAGAAGCTCCAGGGCGCCCTGGCCCGCCTGGGCGACGCCGCCCGGGTGCAGTATGGGGACCTGCGGGTGAATCTGCTGCGTCAGTCCGTCACCCTGGCCGACGTGGCCATCCAGCTCAAGGACGGCCGCCACGGCACCATCGGCGCGGTGGTGGTCAAAGACTTCGACCGTAAGCACATGAAGTCTCCGCATTTCCTGGCCCTGGAGCTGCAGGATCTGACCATCCCCGTAGACGAGCAGAACTTTCGCGGGGAGCTGCCCGCCGTGCAGGAGCTCGGCCTGCCGGCCCTGGTGGTGGATGTGGCAGTGGACTACCGCTATGAGCCCGACGCCAAACGCTTGGCAGTGCGGGAGTTTGATGTGGATATTGCCGAGGGCGGCTCCTTCCGCATGGCCTTCGCCCTGGAGAACTTCTCCGTGGAGCAACTCAGGCAGCAGCAGTTCGACGAACTGACCCTTGCGTCCATGTCCTTGCAATACAAGGATAAGACCCTGCTGCGCGGGGTGCTGTTGGCCGCCGGGGAAGAGGAAAAGGAGCTCTTGCGCTTTGTGGAAGACTGGCTCAGGGAAGAAGTGACCCTGGCTCGCCAGAAGCAGGACACCGCCGCGGCTGCTTCCCTGGAGGCCCTGTTGGCCTACATCCAGAAGCCGGCCACCTTTTCCATGGACCTTGCCCTCAAGCAGCCCCTGACCATGGCCAAGATCAATCCCATCAAGAAGATTTCCGAGCTGCTCGGCCTCTTCACCTTCAACATCCGCTAGGCCCCGCATGCACTCCACGTCCTTCTTGCGCCATGTTGCGTTGCTGGCCGCCCTGTGTGGCCTGTGTGGCCTGCCTGTCCTGTCTGACCTGGCCGTGACCACGCCGGCCCTGGCCCAGCAAGCCACCAACCTGAGCCAGCAGACGCACCTGCCGGAGTTCGACAAGGTCATGCACTACCGTCCGGCCCTGGTGACCATGGTCTACGCCCGCGATGGCGAGCTCATGGGCATGTTCGGCCGGGAAAAACGGTTTCTGGCGCCCCTGGCCCAGATTCCTGCCCACGTGGTCAACGCCTTTCTGGCCGCGGAGGATTCGGCCTTCTACGAGCACGAAGGGGTGGACCTGCAGGCCATCTTTCGGGCTTTTTCCAAGAACGTGGCCGCCGGCGGCATTGTCCAGGGCGCGTCCACCATCACCCAGCAGGTCGTCAAGCGGCTCTTGCTCACATCCCAGAAGAGCTACATCCGCAAGGCCAAGGAGGCCATTCTGGCCTACCGGCTGGAGCGCCGGCTCACCAAAAACGAGATCCTCAGCATCTACCTGAATGATATTTTCCTGGGCGCCGGGGCCTATGGCGTGGAGGCCGCGGCGCGCATCTATTTTGGCAAGCACGTGACCGACCTGACCCTGTCCGAGGGTGCCCTCCTGGCCGGGCTGCCCAAGGCGCCCACCACCTACAATCCCTACCATGATCCCAAGGTGGCCAAGGAGCGCCAGCAGTACGTGCTGGGCCGCATGCTGGAGCTGGCCTGGATTTCCCAGGAGGAGCACGACACCGCCCTGGCCGCGCCCCTGGAGTACCGCTCCATGGAAGACCCCACCTTCGGCCGCGGGGCTTATTATCTGGAAGAGGTGCGCCGCACCCTCATCAGCTCCCTCACCGCTGAGGCCGTGCAGGCCATGGGCTTCGACACCAACGCCACCGGCGAGGAAGCCCTGTACACCCTGGGGCTGCAGGTGTTCACCAGCATGGACATGAAGCACCAGATCGCCGCGGAAGACGCCCTGCGCCGGGGTCT
>JAIWOE010000182.1 GCA_020217165.1 Desulfovibrio sp.
AGGTCGCTGCCAGGGCATCCCTTCAAAAAGCTCCCCTCCTTCTCTCAAGGGGAGCTTTTTTGTGTGCTATATCACGGCACGGCGCCGCAGGCGCACCCGCCAACTGTCCACAGGGAGGCTCACAGCCTGCGTCGGCTCTGACTCACTCCTTTGGACTTCTTCTTTTGACATAGCCGCCGCTGCGGGCTATGCATGCTCCCTGTTGAGAACAGGAAACGGAAGACGGTGAAATTCCGTCGCGGACGCGCCGCTGTAACCGGCAAGTACCCCGCCTGGGCCACTGTTTTTGCGGAAATGGGAAGGGCCAGGCATGCATGGGGCCGGAAGCCAGAAGACGCCCTGTTCCGGAGCAAGGCTGCCTCGCGTGCCAGGCAGGCGTGCACCATGCTGCACTGCACATGGTCAGGGTCCGGCAATGGGACAATCCTGGCTGTGGTGCGCGTCGTGCCCCCCGTCCGCAAGGCCATCTTGCTCCTTTTTCGTGAACACGCGATCAAAAGGAGTTGGTTGATGGAAACACATGTCCTTGGCTTTCCCAGAATCGGCGCTGCGCGCGAACTCAAGTTTGCCCTGGAGCGATACTGGCGAGGTGATCTCACCGCCACAGCCTTGAAAGCGATTGGCAGGGAGCTCAAACTTCGGCATTGGGCCCACCAGCGCGATGCCGGGCTATCCCTGGTGACGGTGGGCGATTTTTCTTTCTATGATCAGGTGCTGGACATGGCCCTCATGCTCAGTCTGGTGCCACCACGCTTTGCCTCGTGGCAGGAAGACAACGCCCTGGACCTTGCCTTCCGCATGGCCAGGGGGGATGCGGCGTCCAACACCCCCGCCCTGGACATGACCAAGTGGTTTGACACCAATTATCATTACATCGTCCCCGAACTTTCTCCAGGCATGGCAGCCCAGCTGCGCGAAGACGTCGTGTTGGAGCTGCTGGAAGACGCCGACCTGGCTCGCGCGCACGGGCTGCACACCAAGGCGGTGCTGCTTGGGCCCATCACCTTCATGACCCTGTGCAGGCCGATTGCGGGCCTGGACCGCTGGACTCTGCTCCCCGGGGTGTTGTCTGCCTATGCTGATTTGGTGCGCCGTCTGGCCGTGCGCTGCAAGTGGATCCAGCTGGATGAACCGGTGCTGTGCATGGATATGACCCCAGATGCACAGGCTTTTTTCCTGACCTCGTGCAAGGAATTACGACGCGCGGCCGGGGATTGCCCCGTATTGCTGACCACCTATTTCGGCGAGCTGGGCGAGAACCTCACCCTGGCCTTGGGTTCCGGTTGTGCCGCCCTGCACCTGGATGGCGTGCGGGCACGGCAGGAGATTGACGCCGTGGTGGACCGGTTGCCCCAGGGGATGCGCCTTTCCCTGGGGCTGGTGGACGGCCGCAACATCTGGAAGACAGATCTGGTGCAAGCCAGGACCCTGGCGGCCCGGGCTGTGCACAAGCTGGGTCAGGACAGGGTAATGCTGGGCTCCAGCTGTTCCTTGTTGCACTGCCCGGTGGATGTGACCCTGGAAACGACGCTGCCCCCTGAGATCACCCGCTGGATGGCCTTTGCCGTGCAAAAATGTCAAGAACTGACCCTGTTGCGGCAGGCCATTGAAGGGACGGCCGGGGCCGCCCTGGCGGAGCACTCCGCCTGCCTGGCTGAACGGCGGGCCAGCCCCTTGGTGCAGGACCCTGCCGTGCGCCAGCGGGTGGCAGCCGTGGAGCCTGCCATGCTGCAGCGCACGTCCCCGGTACAGCTGCGCAAGGCGCGACAACGCGAGGTCCTTGGACTGCCCCTGCTGCCAACCACCACCATCGGTTCGTTTCCGCAAACGGCGGAAATTCGGAAGGCACGTTTGGCGCATCGCCGGGGAGAAATGTCCAGTGAGGCCTACGAATCGTTTCTCAAGGAGACCATTGCCCAGGTCATTGCCCAGCAGGAGGCTTTGGGCCTGGACGTGCTAGTGCATGGCGAAAGCGAACGCAACGACATGGTGGAGTATTTTGGCCAGATGCTGAAGGGGTTCTGCTTCACGGCCAACGGATGGGTACAGAGTTATGGCAGCCGGTGCGTCAAGCCTCCCGTCATCGTGGGAGATGTGTCCCGCCCGGGGCCCATGACGGTACCCTGGATCGTGTACGCGCAATCCCTGACCCAAAAACCGGTCAAGGGCATGCTCACCGGGCCGGTAACCATCCTCAACTGGAGTTTTGTGCGGGACGATGTGCCTCGGGAGGACGTCTGCCGGCAGCTTGCCCTGGCCGTGCGCGATGAAGTGCAGGACCTGGAGCGGGCTGGCGTCTCCATCATCCAGATTGACGAGGCAGCCTTCCGCGAAGGCATGCCCCTTGCCCGGGCAGCGCAGGAGGCGTACCTCTCCTGGGCCGTGGAATGCTTCCGCCTGGCCTCGGCGGGGGTGCGTGACGAGACGCAGATTCATACCCACATGTGCTACAGCGAGTTCGACACCATTATCCCCTGGATTGCGGCCATGGATGCGGATGTGATCAGCATCGAGTCCAGCCGCAGCAGCATGACCCTGCTGGACGTGTTTACGGAATTCGAGTTCCCGTATGACATTGGTCCGGGAGTGTACGACATTCACAGCCCCCGCGTGCCGGCAGTGGAGGAGATGGCCGCCCTGCTACGCAAGGCCCTTGCCGTGCTGCCGGCAGACCGGGTCTGGGTGAATCCGGATTGCGGTCTCAAGACGCGGGCCTGGCCGGAGACCATGGCCGCCCTGGCCAACATGGTGGCGGCGGCGCATCGGCTGCGGGACGAGGTGCGCGCGCAGGCCTCGTAGTCTCCAGGTTCGTCTGACGTTGGAAAGGTCCAGGAGAACCGCCGCGACGTGTGAGGATTTTCCTGGACCTCATGATTCCACAGGGGAACTTCGCGCCAGCACCGTTTCCAGGCGATGCACGTAGCAGTGTTTGGCGAGGATCTCCCCTTGCCAGGCCCGGCACAGGGCCGCGGTTTCCAGACTCCCGGCGCGCAGTCGGTCCACCAGGCCGGGGATCTCCCGGGCCGAACGAAACCCGATGGGGCGGACCAGTTCTTCCGGAAAAATGGACAGCCCCGGGTGGACATCGGTGATGAGCAGGCCACCCGCCAGCCAGACGTCAAAATGGCGCTGGGTGCACCCCGCCGGCAGCAGCAGGTTGGTGGCGTTGAGCACATAGCTGGCATCCCGATACAGGCTGGCCAGGGGGCCATAATAGTCCACGGGAGGCCGCAGCCGCAGCCTGGGCGACCCAGGGAGCAGGGACGCCCACCCGGCATCGCCCGCCACGGTCAGGGGGCCTGCGGTGTCGTCCTCCAGCACGGCGCGCAGGCAGCGGACTCGCCAGGCCACCCCGGCTTCGGCCGCTCCCAATCCGGCGCGGCGCATGGCCGGGCCGGGCCAGCGTTCTGAAATCTCCAGGCGGCGTATCCACCACCACCAGTCGGGACGTTCACCAGCCTCCAGCATGGCCAGGGCGGCATCCAGCAGGTCCGGCGGCAGGCGCTGCCCGGCGAAGAAGCCCTCCCGGTTGGGGAAGGCCGTCCGTCCCACAAACAATCCGCTCCCGGCCAGGGCGGGGTCGGGCTCGGCGCGGGGCACAAACCCCTCGGGCCAGCCGGCCAGGGGCAGGTGTTCCACCGTGGTGGCACCCTGGCGCCGCAGGTCGTCCATGAAGGAATGATCGGTGACGAAGAGCGCCGCCTGTTTCCACCAGGCCGCCTTGCACCGGGCCAGGACATGCCAAGGGGTATCCACGCACCAGAGGGCCACGGGTACGCCGGCGGCACGCAGCAGATGAAAATCCTCGCCCCAGGGGTCCAGGCCCCGGCCGTTGATGCTCAGGAAGAGGGCCGGTGCGCCATGCTCCAGCAAGGCGCGGGCCGAGGCCGCCTGGGGCGCCACGTCAAAACCCAGGCGTCGGGCGGCGTCTTCCAGTTCCCGTTGCAGTAGATCCCCTTCGCCGCCGGGGATGCCCAGGGTCGGGGCATGGCTCCGGGCAGCGGGCTGCCGCGCCAGGGAGATTCGAGCCAGCAGCGGCCCCCAGAAGGAAGGGAACAGCCGCGCTGCCGGCAGGTATACCTGCAGGGGGGCATGAGGGTCTGCCTCTGCAGCGGGGATGTAGTGCCAGGCAGGGGGCAGGGCGCTGTGCCAGGCAGGGGGCATCTGGTGCAAATAATCCGGGGATTCCACCACATCCGCAGGCATGTCCCGCCAGGATACCGGTAGTGCCGCCCGGGCGGCGGCCGGGTCCGGCCCCAGGCCCAGCAGGCACAGTCGCCGGCCATGGCCTGGCAGGCTGGCGAACTGGTCCGGCGTGTCCAGCAGGGTGCGCGGCGCGCCGAGCTCATCCAGAATTCGCAGGCGGTTCGGGCGTTGCAGTGGAGGCATGGGACGAGTATGGAGAAGCGGAGGGATGATCGCAAGATGAAAAAATACCAGGACCATTATTTCAAAAAGGCCAAGCAGGAACAGTACCCGGCGCGTTCCGTGTACAAGCTCAAGGAAATACAGAATCAATTCAAGCTGTTCTCCCGCGGGCAGCGCGTGCTGGACCTGGGCGCCGCCCCTGGCTCCTGGACGATGTACGCCGCGGAGCAGGTGGGCCCCACAGGGGTGGTGCTGGGAGTGGATTTGCAGGAGACCTCCACGGTCTTCCCACCGCAGGTGATTTTTCTGCAAGATGACGTCTTTACCCCTTCCCCCGCGTTGCAGGAACTCATCCAGAACCACGCGCCCTTTGACGTCATTATCTCGGACATGGCCCCCAAAACCACGGGGGTGAAGTTTGCGGATCAGGCCCGGTCCCACGATCTGTGCCTTGCAGCCCTTGCCTTGGCCCGGTCCCATCTGGTACATGGCGGTCGCCTTGTGGTGAAAGTGTTCATGGGGCCAGACTCCAAGGCCTTGCAATTGGACATGCAGCGCTCCTTCGGGACGGTGAAGATCCACAAGCCCAAAAGTTCGCGCAGCGAATCGAAAGAAATTTTTTATGTGGGACTGGATTTTCAGGGCGCACCGGCCTAAGGGCCCGGGGCGTCCTTTTGTGCAGCCTTTTTTATTGAGGAGCAGGAGATGGCTGGCCATAGTCAATTCAAAAACATCATGCATCGCAAAGGCCGCCAGGACGCCAAGCGCGGCAAGGCCTTTACCAAGGCGGTCAAGGAAATCATCATCGCCGCCAAAAATGGTGGGGACCCTGCCGGTAATCCCCGGCTGCGCGCCGCCCTGGAAGCCGCCCGCAAGGTCAATCTGCCCAAGGACAAGATTGATACCGCCATCAAAAAGGGCACCGGCGAGTTGGAAGGCGGCGATTTGCAGGAAGTGACCTACGAGGGCTACGGTCCCGGCGGTGTGGCCCTGATGATCGAAGCTGCCACGGACAACCGCAACCGTACCGTGGCCGATGTGCGCCACATCCTGGCCAAGCACGGCGGACAGATGGGCGAGGCTGGTTGCGTGGCCTGGATGTTTAACAAAAAAGGGGTCTTTGTTTTCCCCAAGGAAAAGTATGGGGAAGACCAGCTCATGGAAATCGGCCTGGAGCACGGCGCCGAAGACGTGGTGGACGATGGCGATGCCTGGGAAGTGCACTGCACCCCGGACACCTTCGAGGCCCTGCAGGCTGCCTTTGAGGCCGCAGGTCTGGAGGCCGAGCGCGCCGAGCTTTCCATGGTGCCCCAGAACACCGTGAACGTGGACGTGGAGACCGGCCGCAAGCTCATGAAGCTGGTGGATGCCCTGGACGACAACGACGACGTGTCCAACGTGCACGCCAACTTTGACCTGCCCGAAGCGTTGCTGGCCGAGATGGCCGGGTAGGGCGCGGGAATACGCACATGCACCGGGGAGAATCGTTCCGAAACAGGATTCTCCCCGCAATCCCCTCATTCCGGCTTCGGTTGGAACCAGGTGCTGCCCGGTGTGAGCACGCAGGGAGGGGACGAGGGATGGGGGCAAGGCCCCCATTTTTTGCGCGAACACACCATGATTCATACCAACCGCAGCTGCATGAAGGAGAAGCGCCATGGCTGAGATGTCGGACCCGGTTGCCTATCGGTTTCGCCTGCAGGATGCGCCCCTGGGCGCGCAGATGCTCTTCGTCGCCTTTGGCGCGCTGGTGCTGGTGCCTTTGCTGACGGGGCTGGATCCCAACGTGGCCCTGTTCACGGCCGGGGCGGGCACCCTGGTGTTTCAGCTGGTCACCAAGGGCAAGGTCCCGGTGTTTTTGGCCTCGTCCTTCGCCTTTATCCCGGCGCTGATTTATGGCGTCAAAACCTGGGGCATCCCGCCCACCCTGTGCGGCCTGGCCGCCAGCGGCGTGGTGTATGTGCTGCTCTCCATGGCCATCAAGGTCCGCGGGCCGGAGGTGCTGGAACGGGTCTTGCCGGCGGTGGTTACGGGGCCGGTCATCATGGTCATCGGCCTCAAGCTGGCGCCAGTGGCCGTGAACATGGCCCTGGGCAAAGCTGGCGACGGTTCCATCCAGCTGGTGCCGGAAACCCCGGCCCTCATTGTCTCCATGATTGCCCTGGCCACCACCATGCTGGTGTCCATCCTGGGCCGGGGCTGGCTCAAGCTGTTGCCCATCCTGTGCGGGGTGGCCACGGGCTACACGGCGGCGCTGCTGCTGGGCATGGTGAGCTTTGCGCCGGTGTCGGCGGCAGCCTGGTTTGCCATGCCGTCCTTCGTGGCGCCGGTGTGGAGCTGGGAGGCCGTGCTGTTCATCTTGCCCATCGCCATTGCCCCGGCCATTGAGCATGTGGGGGATGTGCTGGCCATCGGGCAGGTGGCCAACAAGAATTTCGTCAAGGAGCCTGGCATCCACCGCACCCTGCTGGGGGACGGCCTGGCCACTAGCATGGCGGCCATGCTGGGCGGACCGCCCAACACTACGTATTCGGAAGTGTCCGGCGCCGTGGCGCTGACAAAATCCTTCAACCCTGCCGTGATGACCTGGGCGGCCCTCACGGCCATCACCCTGGCCTTTGTGGGCAAGCTGGGGGCCCTGCTGCAGACCGTGCCCGTGCCGGTGATGGGGGGGATTCTGGTGATCCTTTTCGGGGCCATCACCGTGGTGGGCATGAATGCCCTGGTGCGGGCCAAGGATGACCTGCTGAACCCGCGCACCATGGTCATCATCGCCGTGATTCTGGTGTTCGGCCTGGGAGACATGGGGCTCAACATCGGTGAGTTCAGCCTGCGCGGCATCGGCCTGGCCGGGATCAGCGGCATTGTGCTGAATCTGATTCTGCCCGGGAAACACGAATAGCCGCCAGCCGCACCGGCGCTGCATCAACGAGCACCCCAGGGATCAAACACCGGCTGCGCGCCGGTGCGGTCCCTGGGGTGCTATTCTGAACGGCAGGATGACACGTCTTCCTGCAGGCGGGCGCCCTGGCGCAACAGGCTGTAGAGCTCAAAGCTTTCCAAGGCATTG
>JAIWOE010000183.1 GCA_020217165.1 Desulfovibrio sp.
TTTTGAGCCCTCCAACCTCAATCGGCAGCTGCTGTCCTGCGATGCCGCCGTGGGCCGGCCCAAAGCCGAGGCGGCGCTGGACCGCGTGGCCCGCATCAATCCTGGTGTCACCCTGGAGGCCTGGTCCCGCATGCTGGATGAGGAGGGCATGGCCGAGCTGCTGCAGGGGGCGGAGCTGGCCATCGATGCCCTAGGCGGCCTGGATGACCGGCCGGCCTTGCGTCGTGCCGCCCGCCGGGCAGGCATTCCCCTGGTCACCGCGGCCGTGGCTGGCAGCACCGGCTATGTGGCCGTGGCCTTTCCGGATCGCGACAGCGTGAGTGACCTGCTGATTCGCGGTGGCGCCGGCGCCGAAAACACCCTGGGCACCCCGGCCTGGACCGTGGCCGTGGCGGCCTCCCTGCAGGTGAACCTGGTGGTGCGGTGCCTGCTGGGGCGGGTAGGGGAGGATGAGCCGGCCCTGATGTTCGACCTGGCGGATGGGTCCTTCACGCCTGTTCGGCTGTAAGCCTTCGATATGACAACAGACCCGGCCAAATCGCCCGCGTCATGCGGGGGAGGGCTGGCGGAGGGCGCCTGGGGGTGTCGCAGGGGGCGAGGCAGGCATTGCTGGGAGCGGCATCGATCATCCGGGCCCAAAAAAACGCCGCACCCCCGGAGGGATGCGGCGTACGCAGGCTGGAATGAGCGCCGTACGGCGCGCACTGTCTACCAGTTGTTGCGACGGGGAGGACGGCCACCGCCGCCACCGCCGCCACCGAAGCCGCCACCGCCGCCGGGACGGGGGGCACGCTCCTGGGCTTCGTTGATGCGCAGGTTGCGGCCGCCGAAGGGCTTGCCGTCCAGCGCTTCAATGGCAGCCTTGCCGCCTTCGTCGTCCATTTCCACAAAGCCGAAGCCGCGCATACGGCCGGTTTCACGGTCAGCGATGAGGCTCACGGAACGCACTTCACCGTAGGCAGCAAAATAGTTCTTGAGCTCGTCTTCCTGGGCGGAGAAAGGCAGGTTGCCAACGTACAATTTCATGAATCAACACTCCTCAAGGTTTATCCAGCGATTCAAATGGTTCAGGGCAGATCGGTCTAAACCTGTCGGAGCGCATCAAAGGGGGTGCGCATCGTCGCATCATCCATCATCGATCGCAACTGCCGCCACGGTCCAGGACGCAACACAAATCATGCCGCTTGAAGCTAGTTGAGCCTTATAGTATTTTGCACGCGCCGCGTCAACATCTCCGGCACGCTTTTCATTCATACCTGAAAAAAAATATTGCAAGAAAATCCGTGCTGTTGCATTGAGATTGCCCGGCAAGTACGTTGCCACGTACTGTTTGATTGGTGCAACATCCCCACCGTGTTGCATGCTGTTATGTTGAATCATCATACGGAAGTGCTGCCACATGCCTCATTGCGACGCCACCATACTGCATCGATTGGACCTGCTCTGCTCCCAGCAAGATGCCGAAGTTGCCGCGGGGCTGCTCGCTGCGTCCTGGGAACTGGGGTGGGAGGAGTTGCCTGAACCGCAGGGCCAGGCCGTGCGACTCCGGTTGCACCATGCGGAACCTGCGGCCCTGCGCACCGTGGCTGGCATGCTGCAGCAGCACCTGCCCGCGGCTGTGCTGGAATTTTCCGAAACGCCCCACCGCAACTGGGCCCTGGCCTGGCGGGAGTTCTTCACCGCCGTGCTGTGTGGTGACGATTTTGTGGTCCTGGCTCCCTGGATGCGCGAGGAGCACCCCTACCGGGACCGCCATCCCATCATCATTGATCCGAAAATGGCCTTTGGCACCGGCCACCACCCCACCACGGCCATGTGCCTGGAAGCCATTTCCACCCTGCACCGTGCCAGCCGCCTGCCACAGGGGTTCCGGTTTTTGGACCTGGGTACCGGCTCGGGTATCCTGGGCATCGGTTGCGCCCTGCTGGGCGGGCGGGGTATCGGCCTGGACATTGATCCGGAGGCCTATGAAAACGGGGTGGAGAATATCCAGGTCAACGGCGTGGGGGATCGCTTTGCCGTGTACACCGGCGGGCTGGACCAGCTGCCCGACCTCCTCACCTCGACCGGCGCGGCAGGCGACGAATGCTTTGACCTGGTGCTGGCCAACATCCTGGCAGAGCCCCTCATCGAACTGGCTCCCGGCCTGCTGGCCCGGGTCAAGCCGAGCGGGGTGCTGGTGCTTTCCGGCCTGCTGACCATCCAGATAGAGGCCGTGGCCAGCGCATACACGGCCCTGGGGCTTGCGGCGCCGGAGGTGCTCGTCAATGGCGAGTGGGCCGCCCTCGTTTGGTCCTGAGTCTTGCAGCATGGTAAGGACGGATGAGCCAGGGCGGGGGGAAGGTTGCCGGCCGGCCATAAACATGGTAGATTTTTTTTAGAGACCATGCATACGTCCGGCGCACATCTTCTGGCCATGCATCAGGCCATGCTGAAGGCCTTGGGGCCTTCCGGCTGGTGGCCCGCAGACTCCGCCTTCGAGGTGGTGGTGGGCGCCGTGCTGACCCAGAACACCAACTGGAAGAACGTGGAAAAAGCCCTGGCCAACCTCAAGGCGGCAGACCTGCTTACCGGACCGGCCCTGCTGGCCTTGCCGGAAGAAGCCCTGGCGGCGCACATTCAGCCGGCCGGATATTTCCGCATCAAGGCCAGACGGTTGCACAACCTGCTGGCCTGGCTGGAGGCGCGGTGCGCTTTTGATCTGGAGCAGCTGGCCCTCACACCCCTGGAAGTCCTGCGCCCGGACCTGCTGACCGTCAAGGGCGTGGGTCCGGAAACGGCGGACTCCATCCTGCTCTATGCCCTGCAGCAGCCCACCCTGGTGGTGGATGCATACACCGCCCGCATTCTCCACCGCCATGGCCTCATTCCCGAGGATGTCACCTACGAGGAATTGCGGGAATACTGCATGGACCGCCTGCCGCAGGATGTTTCTTTGTACAATGAATTTCACGCCTTGCTGGTTCGTGTGGGCCATGGTCATTGCAAGAAGCGCACGCCCCGCTGCCACGGCTGCGCCCTGGAGGCCTTCCTGTGAGGAGGAGTGCCGCCGTGTGGAGCTGCCTGCTGGCGGGGCTGCTTGTGATGTATCTGTTTGTGGCGGGTAGTGCGGCGCCTGCCAAGCCGCAAACCCAGGCCCCCCCCCCCCCCCCTGGAAGCCCAGGAAAAGCAACAGGAGCTGGCCCGGCTGACGGCCGAGGAACGCGCCCTGCACAAGGATCTGGCCATGGCGGCCGATGAGATCGCAGCCCTGGAAAAGGATGTGCGTGCGGCGGAAGTCGGGCTGAACAAAGCCCTGGACGAGGAAAAGCGCCTGCGCAGGCAGCTGGAGGTGCTGGAGCAGAAACAGCAGGCCTTGGGCAAGGACCTCACGGTGCTGTTGGGAGGATTGTGGCCCGTGCACGTCCAGAATCTGGCCCATGCCGGCCGCAATCTTGATTCCTGGGAAGAGGCCGACCGCCAGTTCACCTGGCTGGCCCGGGTGTACGAAGAGGCGGCCCTGGGCATCACCCGTCTGGATGAACTCAAGGCCCCCATGGCAGAAGGGCTGCAAGCGCATCAGGCCGTGCTGGAGGACGCCCGCGCCCGGCTCAGGGACGTCAACGCCCGCAAGGATGAACTCGTGGCCAAAAAGGTGTCCTTCGACACGCGCATGGCCGAACTTCGCCAGGAAAAACGCACGGCGGAAGAGGAGCTTCGGGCCATTCTGGCCGCAGTGCAGTCCGTCAATTACACCCTGGAGCAAAAGCTGGAGCCCGCGCCAGCCCCCGCCCCCGAGGCGAAGCAGGCCAAGGGGCCGCCCAAGGAGATGCCACCCCCGCCGGATCCGCAGAAAGGCCAGGCCAAGGAGCAGGCCAAGGCCAAGGATCAGGGCAAACCTCCTGCAGCCCCCGCCGCCACACCGCAGCGGTTGCACGTGTCCCCGGACTTGGCCCGGTTGTCCATGGAAAAGCTCAAGGGCAAGTTGCCGTGGCCCGTGGTCGGCGGGGAGGTGGCCAAATCCTTCAAACCCGGTGCCAATCCCCCTGTGCGGGGCATGGCCATGAAGGTGGCCGAGGGTGCCGCCGTACACGCCGTGGCCGCGGGCAAGGTGGTGCATGACGATACGCTGCGTGGCTTCGGCCGGGTGGTCATCCTCATGCACGGCGATGATTATTTCAGTCTGTACGCCTACTTGGCGGAAAGCAAGGTTCGCATGGGCCAGGAGCTGGCCATGGGGGACGTGGTGGGCGTGAGCGGTTTCTATCCAGAGATTAAGGGCCCTGGACTCTATTTCGAATTGCGTTTTCACCAAAAAGCCATTAACCCGGAAACTTGGCTGGCGGCGCGCAGGTGATTCCACATGCCGCCCGACCTGATCCCGCGAGTCACGGTTTGCCCCAGCGAGCCAGGGCATCAGGCCCGGTATCCGGTTGGCCCGGTACCTGGTCGGCCGGTACCCGGTTGGCCCGTTCGCCCGGCTGCCTGCGCCTGCATTGGCCGTGGGTCAGGAACCGTGAGGCCAGACCCGCCCGCTGACCGGCCCGTGGCCCATCACTGCATATGGAGGCGTATTTCATGCATCCCCGTTTGATTTGTTACACGCTGCTCCTCACGCTGTGCGTGGCCGTTTCGCCTGCGTACGGCCAGGGCAAGGCGGAAAACCGATACGATCCCCTCAAACGGTTCAGTCAGGTGCTGGACATGGTGGAAACGTACTACGTGCGCGACGTGAACCGCCAGGAACTAGTGGAAAACGCCGTGAGCGGCATGCTGGAAAAACTGGATCCGCACTCGTCCTTCATGGACAAGGAAGCCTTTGCCGAAATGCAGGTCAGCACCTCCGGCGAGTTTTCGGGCATTGGCATCGAAATCGGTTCCAAGGATGGCCGGCTCATCGTCATTTCCCCCATTGAGGATACCCCTGCCTTCCGCGCCGGCTTGCGTACCGGAGACATGATTCTGGAAATCGACGGCAAATCCACCCAGGGCATGACCCTGGTGGACGCCGTGAAGCTCATCCGCGGCCCCAAGGGCACGGAAGTGCTGCTGACCATTTTGCACAAGAACAGCCGCACGCCGGAAAAGATCTCCATCCTGCGGGACACCATCCCCATCATCAGCGTCAAGAGCGAAGTGCTTGAGGATGGCATCCTCTACCTGAGGCTCAACAAATTCAATGAGCACTCCACCGAGGAAATGGAAAGCGCCCTGGCCGCCTTTCGTAAGAAGGGCCGGCCCCTCAAGGGCGTGATCCTGGACCTGCGCAACAACCCCGGTGGCCTGCTGGATCAGGCTGTGAGCGTGACGGATCTTTTCCTTTCCGAAGGGATGATCGTCTACATCCAGGGCCGCGACAAACGCAACCGCAAGGACTTTACAGCCTCGCGCTCCAGCAACGACATCACCGTGCCCATGGTCACCCTCATCAACGCCGGCTCCGCCTCGGCCTCGGAAATCGTGGCCGGCGCCCTGCAGGATCACAAGCGCTCCCTGCTCATCGGCGAGCCCACCTTCGGCAAGGGCTCGGTGCAGACCATCATCCCCCTGTCCGACGGCGCTGGCATGAAGCTGACCACGGCCCTGTATTACACCCCCAGCGGCCGCACCATCCAGGCCGAAGGCATCAAGCCCGACATGCACGTGCCCTTGGCCACGGAAGATCTCAATGCCCTGGCCGACCTGCGAGAAAAGGACCTCACCAGGCACCTGGAAAACAACCGCAAGGACCAGGCAGATCCGGCCACGCAATCCAGCAGGGTGCAGGAGCTTCTGGAAAAGGACAACCAGCTGCGGCTTGCCCTGCAGTTTGTCAAAAATCCGCCCGCCGGCTTTGGCCCCAAATAGGACCATTGCACGGTAATCCACGTGGTTGCCGGGCCAGGAACTCCTGGCCCGGCGTGCCTGCTCCGACCATGCCTGCCTGGCTGCACTGACTTCCGATCCCCTTGTCATGACTGTGTTTCCCCACTGCCTTTCCTGCCTGCGCGTGGCGCCCTCCCTTGTGGTGCCGGGGGGGCGGTGGATGGCACTATGGCTGACGCTGCTCTTGTGCTGCGCGGCGCTGCTCCCGGCCGCCGTTGCCGCGCCGGGGGAGACGGGGACGGCCGCGCCGGGAGTGTTCGAGCAGTCCCGCATCGTTGCACCTTCGCCTGCGCCTCTTGCCAATGCCACCCCGGGGCTTTATCCGCCCGACTTGCCATCCGATTTGCCTCCCGTGCTGCCGCCAATCCAGCCGCCAATCCAGCCACGGGTACAGCCTTCCGACCCTGCGCCAAGTCATCCCGCGGATTCCCCTACTCACATCACCCGGCCCGTGGTGCACCCGGACGCCTTTGAAGAGGCCCTGGGCGCCCCCATGGAACTGACGGTACGACAGGTGGATGCCGCTCTGCTGGAGGCCTTGCAACGGTGCGGCCTCCCCCCCGAGCGTCTGGAACTGCTGGAGGTGGGGCAGCGGTCCGCCACGGAGCATGGCTACCTGTTTCAGCGCCTGTCCCTGCGGCTGCAGGCGGATGCCGCCCCCCTGATGCAGACCTTGCGTCAGCTCCTGGCCGTGCAGGTGCCCCGCGCCAGCCTGGAGCCGGTGCGGCCGGCCCTGTGGCGCATCCGCATTCTGGACCGGGTGACCCACGAGCTGGCATTGTCCTCCTCCGAGGCGCCGGAATTCCGCGCCGTGGAGGGCGCGCGGCTGTCCATTGTCATTGATGACATGGGCGCCAGCCTGACCCAGGCCCGGGAGCTGCTGGCCGTGCGCGCACCGGTGGTCTTTTCCATCCTGCCATACACCGAGCATGCCCGCGAAGTGGCAGAGCTGGCACACGCCGCCGGCCGCGAGGTGCTGGTGCACCTGCCCATGGAGCCCATGAAACTGCGGATTTCCCCGGGGCGGGATGCCCTGCTGGTGGGCATGGACGCCGCCACCATCTCCCGACTGACCCGCATCAACCTGGCCAGCGTGCCCCATGCCGTGGGCGTGAACAACCACATGGGGTCCCGCTTCACCCAGCACGCCGAGCTGGTGCGACCGGCCCTGGAGGAGATCCAGGCGCAGGGGCTCTTTGTCCTGGACTCCCTGACCCACGAACGCTCCCGCCTGGCCCAGATCTCCCGGGACATGGGCATCCCCACCTACCGGCGCGACGTGTTTCTGGATGTGGTACGGGACGCCTCCACCATTCTGCACCAGATTCGCAAGGCGGAGCACCTGGCTCTGCAGCACGGCCAGGCCATCGCCATCGGGCATCCGTACCCGGAAACCTTCGAGGCCCTGCGTCGCTGGGAGGCTGCCCCCCGGCCCGGCGTCACCGCGGTGCGCCTCTCGGAGCTGGAGGTGCTCAATGGCTATGCCGGCCTGCCCTGGCCTGGCGCCGCGCCACCCGGTCAGTAGGGGCAGGCGCTGTCGGGAAATCGTACGATGTCGCTTGTCCGTCATTGCCAAGGGCCGCAAT
>JAIWOE010000184.1 GCA_020217165.1 Desulfovibrio sp.
ACACCCTGGCCTGAAGCCTCGCGCAAGGGAGGGGAGGGAGCGTTGCGTGCGGTGTGGGCTACCGGCCGCCGGCCATTTCCCGAAGCCGGCGCACCCGTTCCTCGGTGGGCGGATGCGTGCTGAACAGGGAGGCCATGCGGGAACCGGTGAAGGGGTGGACAATGAACATGTGCGCCGTGGCCTCGCTTTGCACGGGCATGCCGCCGCGGGCGCTGTAGGCCGAGAGTTTTTCCAAAGCCCGGGCCAGGGCCAGGGGATTGTGCGAAAGGCGGGCACCGGTGCTGTCTGCCAGGTATTCCCGGGAGCGGGAGATGGCCATCTGAATGAGCATGGCCGCCACCGGCGCGAGCATGGCCAGCAGCAGGGCGGCGATGGGATTGGGCCGGTCCTCGTCGCTGCTGGACCCGAAGCTGCCGAAAATGGCCGCCCACTGCGCCATGTTCGCCAGGAACATGACCACCGAGGCCAGCACGCCGGCCACAGTCTGCACCAGAATATCCCGGTTCATGATGTGGCCGATTTCGTGGGCCAGCACCGCCTTGAGTTCGTCGCGGGAAAGCAGTCCCACAATTCCTTCGGTCACGGCCACCACGCCGTGTTCAGGATCGCGGCCGGTGGCAAAGGCGTTGGGCGCCTCGCCGGGAATGATGCACACCCGCGGCTTGGGGATGCCGGCCTCGCGGGCCAGCTCGTCCACCATCTGGTGCAGGCCAGGCGCTTCGTTGGGAGAAACTTCCCGGGCTTGATACATGCGCAGCACCAGCTTGTCGGAAAACCAATAACTGCCCACATTCATGACCAGGGCAAATATCAGGGCGATAACCAGACCGCCCTTGCCGCCCACGGCCCCGCCGATGAACAGGATCAGACCCGTCAGCAGGCCCAGGAGCACCAGCGTTTTCAGTTGATTGGCCATGCGGAAGGAGACCTCCTGTGGAATGTTGATGCATGGCGCCGCAGTGCAGCGCAGTGCGCGAGAACGCGTAATGCGGCTTGACCCTTGACCCTCTCACAGGTAACACAGGGCAGGGCGCTGGCAAGCCTCTGTCTAAGGTATTACCATATTGTAACAAAATGGTGGGTCCATGGAAGACGAAGCCGCGTTGCAGCGTCTGTTGCTTGTGTCGGATGTGGAGGCCTTGACCGTTGCCGACTTTCTGACGCTGAAATTTGAGCGCAGGCTCGATGCCGTGTGCGCCGGTACGCCCCAGGCCCTGACTGAAACTCAGCGCTCCCTGGTGCTCCAGGCCCTGCGTGAAGTGCTGGATAATGCACCCCCTGCCGCTTGGTGATCCAGGGCGGGGACGCCCTGTGCATTGCCGACATTGTACGCCGGTGCATTGCTATTTTCTTTCCGTCGTGGCATAGTGACGGTACTCTGCATTCCGGGCGGCGTTATGGAAAACCTGCCTGCGGAGGCTGCAGCACATCTGCATTGCAAGGAGGTTCCCATGTGTACCCGGTGCTTCACACGCATGCTGCCCCTGGCCTGCCTGGCCATCGCCATGGTGCTGGGGAGTATTGGCGTGGCGTCCGCACAGCGGAGGGATCACTTCCGCCAGGAGTTCCTGGGCCTCAAATTCGATACGGACCCCCACCTGGAAGGCCGCTGCCGCGAGGGCAACTGCATGAATGGCCGTGGAACCGTGCAGCTGGAAAACGGCGCCGTCTTCATCGGGGAATTCCGCAACGGCCTCAAGGATGGTCCTGCCGTGCGCATCGGCCCCACGGGGGACAGGTACCACCAGGTCTGGAGCAAGGGCGAACTCAAATACAACAAACGCATGTACAAGATGCAGGAACGAGCCCGGCAGGAGCGTCAGCGTGATGACTACATGGGCCGCCGCAAGGATGTGACCCGCAAGCGCACCGCGGACAAGGGACCGAGCCTGCGTTGAGTCAGGATCTGCTGGACACAGCAAAACGGGCCTGCCGGCGTATGTCGGCAGGCCCGTTTTGCATGGCGTGTTCTGTGATGCCTTGTGCGGGTGTGGAGGGCTCCAGCCTCACGGATGCAGCTGGCTCACCAGCCGCTTGAATTCCTGCAGGTGTTCCGTCACATCCAGGCCCAGGCGGGGCCCATAGTAGTAGACGCTGGCGGCCAGGGCTGCCAGGGACAGGCTTAGCAGCAGCAAGGGCGCCAGCCAGGAGCGCGAGCCCGACCCGGGAGCCGGTACGCCGGTCTTGGCCCTGGCGCCACGGGGGCGGGCCTGGCGTCCCTTGCCACCCTTGCCACCCTTGCCACCCGACGCGCCAGCTGCCCCCACAGCGGGTGCGGCCGTGCCGGAGGCCGCGGCGGTGGGCTCCGTCCCGGCCTGTTCAGGGACCACAGCCCGTTCCCGCGCCACTTCCTCGCGGATGCGCGTGGCCCAGGCTTCCAGATCCACCGCCTGCAGGGTCTCCAACTGTTCCACATTGGAAAGATTGATCAAATGGTGCAGGGCCGCCTTGCCCAGCCCCAGTTCCTCCGCAGCGCGGAATACTTCCTCGTAATCCACCACCTTGCTGTGTTTGACGAAGGCATTGCGGAAGGCGATGTTGCACAAGGTGTTCACCAGCCTGGGCGCGCCGCCGGAGACGTGGGCCACGGTGTCGATGGCCAGGGGGGTCATGATGTCCTGCGGCGCCTTGGCCAGGGCCAGGCGGTGCTCAATGTACGCCTTGACCACGGGCGGGGACATGCGCCCCAGGTTAATAATGGTAGAAATGCGCTGCCGCAGGGGGCGCATGGCCGGGTCCTCCAGGGTTGTCAGGAGTTCCTCCTGGCCAATGAGCACCACATGCACCAGCTTGGCGGCGCCCTTTTCAAAGTTGTTCATGATGCGCACGCCTTCCAGCACCTCGGCGCTCATCAGGTGGGCTTCGTCCACGATGATGAGGGTCCGCTTGCCGCTGGCATGCAGCTCCACCAGGCGGTTCACCAGATCGCGGATGATGAACAGCCGCGTTTCGTAGGTGTACGGCACGCCCAGTTCCTGGGCCACGAACATGACAAAATCCTTGGCCGTGGCAGGGGGCTCCACCAGCCAGATGAGCTGGATGTGTTCCGGCAGCTCCTTCACCAGCATCTGGCTCAGGGTGGTCTTGCCGGTGCCAATGGGACCGGCCACCACCAGCAGGCCCCGGCTGGCGCTGACAAAGTCCTGCATGAGGTCCAGCACTTCGGCATGGCGGCCATGATCGAAGAAGAACCCAGGGTCCGGTGAATTTTCAAATGGCAGGGCCGTCAGCCCAAAGTGTTGAGTATACATGCAAACCTCCTGCCGTCTTCCGGCGGCGTCGCCCGACGAAGTGCCGGCGGCGTCAAGGATTCATGGAACGCGGGATCACTGCGCCACGAGCCACACCTCCACGCGCCGGTTGCGGGAGCGGCCTTCCTGGGTATCGTTGGGGTGGACCGGCTTGCCGGCGCCATGGGCTGCCACCACGATGGCGCTGGGCTCCAGGCCTGCGGCCACCAGGGCGTCGGCCACGGCCTTGGCCCGATGGTAGGAAAGGTTGATGTTGTCGCCGTATGCATCCTTGATGTTGCCGTTGAGGGGGGCATCATCGGTATGGCCTTCCACGCTCACGCGGTGGGCCTGGCGCTGCGCAGACACCTGGGCCAGGGCCTTGACCACCTGGGCGCGGACGCCTTCCTGCAGTGTGGCCTGACCGGGGGCGAATGCCCCTTCCCCAAAGGTGGAGACCAGGATGCGCTGTGGCCGGGTGGCGTTGGCGGCTTCATCCAAGCCGAAGAGGGAGGATTCGGCGGCGGTGAGGACCTGACGAATCTCGTCCTGCAGGGCGTGGCTGCGCGCATCCAGGGAAGAAAGTTTGGAATGGTAGGTGGCTCGATCACGGGTGAAGCGAGAGATCTGCAGCGCCGCTTCTTCCATGGCCGATTCGATTTCCGCCAGTTCGGCCTTGGCCTCCTCCGCCGTGGCCAGGGTCTGGTCCAGGCCGCGCGTGGCATCATCCACGGCGGCAAGCTTGTCCATGACGATCTGGCGTTGCTGCCGCAGTTTGGCCAGGGGGGCCTCCAGGGCGGCGAGCTGCTCCTTGGTGACGGCGGCCTGGGGCCCGGCAAGGGTCTGGCGCAAGGCCGCAAGCTCCTGCTGCAGGGCCTCAAACTCCTGGCGACGAGCATCCACGGCGGCGGCCACCTCCTGCCGCTGGGCGAGCAGGCCGTCACGGGTCTTTTCCGTCTGTTCCCGCGCCGCGCGTTTTTGCGCCAGGGCTGCTGCGGCCGCCTTGCGGGCCTGGGCGATGTTCTTGCGCAGGGTTTCCAGCTCTGGAGATACGGCCTGGCCCTGCGTGGCTGCCAGGCCACCCGGTCCGCCCAGGCCACCCAGCGAGGACTCCGCACGGGCAGATTCCTCTTCGGTCTTCAGCAATGCGGTGATGGTCTCATCCAGACTGACAAGGGCTGCTTCCTTCGTGGCCAGGGAGGTCTCCAGCTCGGCCTGGCGCCTGACATCCGCATCAAGCTGGGCCTTGAGCTTTTCCAGGGCTTTTCCTGCCACTCCCTCCCGTTCCCGGGCAGTCCGCACGGCGGCCAGGGCCTTTCGGGCCTCGGCCACAAGGTGCTCCTGTTCAAGGATGTCCTCTTCCTGCTCCTGCAGGGAGGCCTGCAGGGTCCTGCGTTCCTGGTCCAGGGCCGTCAGCTGCCGGCGCACCTCGGCGGCAATGGCCTGCTGGGGACGCAGGGCTTCGGCCCGGGCCTGCAGGGCTGCCTGTTCGGTCTGAATGGCCTCCAGGGAAGCGGATATCTCGGCAATCTGCGTGGCGTAGAGGCCGCGGGTGCCGGCCAGACGTTGCAGCTCCTCCAGGGGGGACTCCTCGGCACGCCGCGAGGATTGCTCGTTGGCCACATCGGGCACTGCGGTGGTGGCGGGCAGTTGCAAGGCGGCGACATGTCTGAACACGTCGTCGGTATTGATGGGGGGGCCGTCAAGGTCCCGGGAGGGTGACAGGTTGTCTTGAGCAGCGGTTGCAGCCTGCGCATCCCGTGTACCCTGGGGCGCCACCAGATTCTCCCCCTGAAGATTTTCCCGAGGCAATTCTTGGGGCGGCTCCTGGGGCGCTGCCGTGGCAACCGGGACGGCCCGGGGTGAATCCGATTGCGACCATTCGAGCAGCAACGCCGAAAGATCATGCTCCAACGCGGCTTTGTAGAAGATGTACCCTGCCGTGATGAACAGGCTTATGGATAATACGAGAATACACTTGCGCATCATCTTGCGATTCCTCACACCGTACCATCGCATGCCAAAAAGATGCTCACGGCCATTGCCGCGGAGGAGGTTACTGCATAGGCCACTGCCAGAAAATCTGCATGCGTCGATGAAAGCCGCGGCGTCCTTAGCGTAAGAAGAGTTGGCGAACAGCAGTTCCGGATTGCAATTTTTATGGTGTACAATGTCCATTTTTTTGTTGCTTGGCAAGGGCTATTGCAGAAAATCATTTCTCTAGACTTCTTATAGTCGTATATCATGCTGTTTAGATTTATGTTGTGCAGAGATTTATACGGAGCTGGAGGATTGTGTAACTGACTTTTGCGGAAAGATGAAGTTGGCTCAAAGATTCCAAACATGAAATGGCGGGAAAATGCATGGCCTGTGCGATTGTCTTGTGCCGGTACATTTTCGGAGAATGAAGATATTGCGATGATGCAACGGGCATTCAATCCATGCACCTTTGGCACTGGAGTGAGTTTTGGGTGCAATGCCGGGATTGTTCCAGTTCCGAAGTGTCGTAATTTCAGCAGATGGGAAAATTTGAAGGGGAGGGCCCATGTTGCGGTCATCTTGTGATGTAAAATTACTGCTGTATTTGTGTGTTAAAATCTTTTATGAATTAATTTGTTTTAATTAGAATTTTTCTAGACTTTTATTTCAATTTGGATTTCCATTCATTGGAAATTTTTTGCGTAAGTTGAATTCACATTATGATCTCATAAAGAGTTTATAATTGTATAAATTATTTTGAATAGAGTTTAAGTGGCCAATTTTTTTATTTGATAGTTGACGCAAGAGAGATAATCGAGGTATGAAAACGCAAACTAATGTTGTTAAATGTGACAATGAAGAATGTGCCGCTGCGTCATGCTGGTTTTCGGATACGAAAATTGTGTCCTTGCATGGTGCTGCTGCGACAAGTCATGAAATTGGAGTGGGGGAGACCGTGCCAGTCCTGCAGGGTGGGCAGGATGCATATTATTTTCAGCTCATTGCAGTTCTGGCAAGAGCGAAGGAAGGGAGGAGTCATGGCGACACAGACAATGGGGAGGCTCCCGGAAACCATCAAGGCAAAACTCGTCAAGAATATGCGAGAAATGTCCCTGGTGGAGGGGAATCTCCTAAGCGCCGGCAAGGGCGCGAGGTCCCTGTTTGTGACCAGCAGTTTCAAGGGTGAGGGGAAAACGACGGCCGCGTTGTCTCTGGCTTACGGGCTCACCGTCAACGGTTCTTCCACGGTGCTTATGATGGACGGCAACTCCGGCACTCCCTTGTTGCATCAGCTGTTTCAGGTAGAGAACGCCCCCGGGTTCACCGAATTTTTGCAAGGCGGTGTTCAGCTTGCGGATTTGATCCGTGGAACGGATATCCGCAATCTTGCCCTCATGCCCTTCGGCTCCGGCGGGCTGGATCTGGCATCCATTCTCAAGGGCAACCTGCTGCAGGAGCGCCTTGCTCAGCTGCAGGAGCACTTTGACTACATTATTATGGATGGGTGTTCGGTCATGAGCTGCTCCGAAGTCAACGTACTGGCCGGTCAGTTTGACGGTGTGGTGCTGGTGGTGGAGTGCGAAAAGACCAAGTGGGAAGTGGTGCAAGGCGTGGTGGAACGGTTGCGCCTGGTCAACGGTAACGTGCTGGGAGTGGTGCTCAACAAGCGGCGTTACTATATCCCTGCATCCCTGTACGGGAAAATTTAACGGCGTAGCACGGAGGAACGTCATGACCATGCACCGCCGATTGCACCTGCACAGTCTCCTGCTCGTGGCCGTTGTGCTGAGTCTTGCTGCCTGCGGCCCCCGGCTTGGCGATGGCCAGGAACGGGCAATGAACTCCACCACCTTTGACCGGGATAAGCCCACCTATCCCGCGGCGGATTTCATCTTCACGGAATACCGGCTCAAGCCGGGTGATATGCTGGACGTGCTCTTCCAGATCCGCACCTGGGAGCTCAAGGACAAGTTCACCCTCACCGTGGACGACCTGGTGCAGGTGAAGTTTGTGGATTTGCCCGAGCTTAACGAGGAACAGAACGTCACGCCAAACGGCTACATCTACCTGCCATACATTGGCGGCGTGCAGGTGGCCGGCCGCACCGTGGAAGACGTGACCCAGGAGATCCGCGGCCGGTTCTCCTCCATCCTGCGGACACCGGAAATCTACATCACCGTGCCGGAATTCAGCTCCCACATCCGGGAGCTCA
>JAIWOE010000185.1 GCA_020217165.1 Desulfovibrio sp.
CAGTGAGCCGTTCATCACGCACGCGTCCCCGGGCATGCCCCCGAGTACGGGGGCAGGTGCGGGTACGGCGCTTCCCTCCTGCGTTTGCTGCCTCTCCTGTCCCGCCATGCATGGCTCCTGGCACATGTGTAAGGAAGTGGTCCGCCCCACCTTAGCTGCCGGGGCCACGGGGCGCAAGCTGCGGAAGGGGGCAGGGTGTATTTTCCCATGACGCCCGCGGTGGAAACTGGTATGCTGCTGGGCATGAAGCACATTGCCGCCGCCCTGTGCGCTTGCTGCCTGGCGCTCCTGATCCTGCCAGCCCTGCTGGGCCTGGCGCACCCCGCCCCGGCCTGGGCCCAAGCCGCCAGCCCGAGGCCCCTGGTGCTGTGCTCCACTACCCAGATTGCCGACTTTGCACGCGAAGTGGCCGGCGACCACCTGGACATCCGCTGCGTGCTGGCCCCGGGGGCCGATCCGCACACCTACTCCCCCACCCCGGCCGATGCGGCCCTGGCCGCCCGCGCCGCCCTGTGCCTGCAGAACGGCCTGCACCTGGAAGGATCCAACTGGATGGCCGCCCTGGCCCGGGATGCCGGCAAGCCCGTGGTCACCTGCGCCAAGGCCGTGGTGCCCCTGCAGATGGACTACGACGGCCACGCCATGCCCGACCCCCATGCCTGGTTTTCCCCGGCCAACGCGGCGGCCTACGTGCGCACCATCCGCGACGCCTTCCTGCAGCTGGACCCGGCCAACGCCCCGGCTTACGCCGCCCGGGCCGACTTGTACCTCCAGCAACTCAGCGTGCTGGATGGCTGGATCCGCCAGCAGGTGGCCCGCATTGCCCCGGCCCAGCGCATCCTGGTCACCAGTCACGACGCCTTCAATTACTTCTGCCGCGAGTACGGCTTCAATCCGCAGCACAACTACCTGTCCCTGGCGCCGGTGGGCTGGTCCACGGGGGGCGAGGTGGGCGGTGGCATGACGCCTTCGCGCCGCGCCCAGGTGGTGGCTTCCCTCAAGCAATCCGGCGCCCGAGCCGTCTTCGTGGAAACCAGCGTCAACCCCAAGCTCCTGCGGGAAATCGCCGACGAGGCCGGGGTGGCCATCGGCGGTTCGCTGTACTCCGATTCCATGGGCGAGGCCGGCACGGCCGGCGAACGCTACCTGGGCATGATGCGGGAAAACGTGTTGACCATCGTCCGCGCCCTGAAGGGAGAGTAAGGGTGCGCGTGCTCCTGGCCCTGGCCCTGTGCGCCCTCATCTTGGGCGGCGTCTGGCGCTACACCGCCACCCTTGGTGCCCCTGGGGACGCCCGGGCGGCCATCCCCGCCACCACCGGCGCTGCCAACACCGTGAGCGGCCTGACGGTGGAGCTGCACGCCACCGCCCCCCTGGCCACCAGCCCCTTTGGCCCCACCCCCAATGGCCCTGCCGCGTCCCTGTTGCTGCAGGGCGCCGTGCTGGCCGCGGCCGACAGCCAGCCCGCCTTTGTCACCCGGCGATTCGACCTGCCCCCCCTGCCCCGCCAACGCACCGAACTGCTGGCCCGGGCCTCGTTCGCTTCGGAAGCCCAGGGCCACCGCCATGCCCTGCAGGTGCGGCTGCTGCTGCACGGGACGCCCCTGGCCGAGGCCACGGCCTGGAGCGAGGCCGGCCTGCCCCTCACCGTCGTGCTGCCCGTGGATCTGCGTCATGTCCCATAATGCCGGCCCCTACGCCATCGAGGTGGAGCATCTCACCGTCAGCTACGGCCCCTCGCCGGCCCTGCTGGATGTCACCGTGCGCATCGAACCCGGGCTCTTGGCCGGGGTCATCGGTCCCAACGGCGGCGGCAAGTCCACTTTCATCAAGGCCGTGCTGGGCTTCGTCAAGCCGGACCTGGGCCGCGTGCGCATCCTCGGCCAGCCCGTGGAAAAAACCAAGGGGCTGGTGGCCTACGTGCCCCAACGCGGGGCCGTGGACTGGGATTTCCCCATCACCGTGGAGCAGGTGGCCATGATGGGCCGCTACGGGCGCATCCCCTGGTGGAAGGACCCCGGCCGCCAGGACAAGGACTTGGTGCACCAAGCCCTGGCCATGGTGCGTATGGAGGACTTCCGCCACCGGCAGATCGGCCAGCTTTCCGGCGGGCAGCAGCAGCGGGTGTTCATGGCCCGGGCCCTGGCCCAGGGTGCCGAGGTGCTACTGCTGGACGAGCCCTTTGCAGGCGTGGACGCCGCCACCGAACGCGCCATCCTGGACGTGCTCTCCCGGGCCCGCGCCGCCGGCAAGACCCTGGTGGTGGTGCACCACGACCTGGCCACCGCCGCGGAATACTTTGACCGGCTCATCCTCATCAAACAACGCTGCTACGGCTACGGCCCCCCTGAGGCGGTGCTGCAGGAGGAACTGCTCTCCGAGGTCTATGAGGGCAAATTACGGCTCTTTGGCGCGCCGGCGGGGGGCGGGGCATGACGGGCACCCTCTCCCACCTGCTGCTGGCGCCCTGGCAGGAGGGCTTTTTCGTCAAGGCCATGCTGGGGGGCTGCCTCATCGCCATGGTCAGCGGGGTGGTGGGCTGCCTGGTGGTGCTCCGGCGCATGGCTTTTCTGGGGGACGCCCTGTCCCACGCCATGATTGCCGGCGTGGCCGGAGGCTACCTGTTCATGAAGGTGCTCTTTGGCGTGGAGGCCCACGCCCCGGCCATGCTGGTGGGCTCCCTCATTGCGGCGGTGCTCACGGTCATGTGCATCGGCTTTGTGGCGCGGGTGGCCAGGATCAAGGAGGATACGGCCATCGGGGTCATGTACACCGGCGTGTTCGCCGGCGGCGTGGTGCTGGTGTCCGTCTTCAAGCACGTCATCCACATTGACCTCATGCATTTCATCATGGGCGACGTGCTGGCCATCGCCACGGCGGACCTCTGGGCCGCAGCCCTTGCCGCAAGTGTCGTTACGGCGACCATCATCCTGTTTTTCCGTGCGTTTCAGATCACCAGCTTCGACCCGGTGATGGCGGCGGCCATCGGGTTTCCCGTGGTGCTCATCGACTACGCCCTCACGGTCTGTGTCAGCCTGGTGGTGGTCAGCGCCGTCTCCATGGTGGGGGTGATTCTGGTGGTGGGTCTGCTCATCACGCCCGCGGCCACGGCTTATCTGCTTTCGGATCGCCTGGAGCGCATGATGGTGCTGGCGGCGCTGTTCGGCGTCTCCAGCGTGGTGCTGGGGCTGTATGTGTCCGTCTGGCTGGACACGGCCGGCGGCGGCGCGGTGATGCTCGTCTGCACCCTGCAGTTCCTGTTGGCGCTGGTGCTGGCGCCCAAATACGGCATGCTGGCCCGCCGGCTGCGGCTGGCGCGCATGGTGCCGCAGCAGCTGGCGGAAGACATCCTCATTGAACTGCTCAAGGCAGAGGATGCGACAGGTTCGCCGGACGCGCCGGGGACACCGGGGATACCGGAAACACCGGGCGCGCACGCCGCCCCCCTCACCCCGGAGCAGCTGGCCACGGCCCTTGCCGCTCATCCGCGGGATGCCCATTCGCGGGATGCCCATGTCCGCGCCATGCCCCCCCGCACGGCCATGCGACGCATGGCAGGCCAGGGCCTGTTGCTGCTGGACAGTGGCCAGGTCCGCCTGACCGAGGCCGGCCGCACCGAAGCCACGCGCATCCGCCGCGCCCACCGGCTCTGGGAAAGCTGGCTGGATCACCTGGGCGAACCCGCCGACGCCCTGCACCAGAAGGCCCAGGCCCTGGAACATGTCCACTCCCCCGAAGCCCTGGACTACCTGGACGACATGCTCCTGCATCCCGACACCGACCCCCACGGCGAGCCCATTCCCCGGGACCCGGCCCACTTTGCCGCCGACGCCCGCATCCCCCTGAGCCTGCTGCGTGCGGGGGATTGCGGCACGGTGCAATGCGCCGGCCGGGCCTGCCCTGCAGGCTTGGTCCCCGGCACGTCCGTGGAGGTGTTGCCCCGCCTGGACCATGGCCGCACCTGGCAACTTCGCCTGCCCGACGGCACCGTGCGCACCTTTGACCACGCCCAGGCCGATGCCGTGCTGTTGGAGCAGGTCTCCCTGGCCGAGGACCGTGCCGCGCCCCCGGCAAGCCCCCCCGGCAAGCCCGTGCGGTGAAGCACCGCTCAGTCCAGCATGCCATTGGTCCTGATGAAGTCGATGATTTCTTCCAGGCCCTGCTCCTGCTTCATGTTGACAAAGAGGGCGCCTCTTCCATTCTCCTGAATTCAGTCACATGGCTTAGACGCGAGGCTGGCAGGCTGGCAACAGCCTCATCTACCACCAAGAGCTGGGGGGATATCAGAGCAGCATGCCTATTTCCAGCCCTGGTTTCTGCTCGTAGGCGAGCACCCCTGCACGCAGGCTGCGCTTGTCCGCAAACAAGGTTGATGCGCTTTATGGTTTGGGCAATGCGGCCCGTTCTTCGTCGCCAAAGAAGCGCATGCCATCAATCTGTCATCTCGCCACCCGCAGGCGTCTCGACCCGCGAGCCCCACGCCGCCTGGCGGGTAATCCCCAGCACAGCCAGCAAGGCTGAAGCGCCCATCCCCGTGTAATTATATACTCTGTTCTCCGTGACGGCCGCCGCAACCCCCAGCAGTCCACCCACCACCACGGCGGCGCAGGCGTATCGCGGGGCCATGCGCCGGGCTGGGTGCGCCAGCAGCCCCACCACGCAGGGCATGACCACACCGCAGGCAAACAGATCGTAGGCCATGAGCAGGAACCCGAGAATGCCCTTGCCCCACAGGCTGGCGGCAGCGCCGGCCACGCCCAGCCCCAGCACGCAGAGACGCCCCACCGCGGGGGAACGCCGGTCCAGCAGGTCGTGGCTGCACACCGTGGCCGCCGTCACCAGGCAGGAATCCGCCGAAGACACAATGGCGCTGACCAAGGCCAGGGACACCAGCAGCTGCATCCACGGTGGCACCACCCCCGCAAGCACGGCGGTGAGCACGGCGTCCCCGGGCGTCCCTTCCGGCACCAGCCCCCTGCAGGCCAGCCCCACGGCCACGATGAGCACCGCGCACACGGCCAGCCCCCCCGCGCCCAGGAGCCCCCCGGTCACGGCGCTGCGCGTATCCCGCGCCGAAAGCAGCCTGCCGAACAGCATGGGGCAGACAAGATAGTTCGCCCCCACCACCACCAGATAATAGCCCAGGGTTGCCGCAGGGAATGCCGGATTCACCGCCTCCAGCCGCACCATGTGGGGCCAGGCCGGATTGTGCACCGTGAGCCAGACCAGCAGCACCGTCAGGACCAGGAGCAGGAACAGGGCCTGGAGCCTATCCACGCGCATGATGGCCGCCTGCCCGCCCATGGTGTGCCCGCAGATGAGCACCATCCCCAGGCCCAGGCAGGCCAGGGTCGATACGCCCGTCAGGCCTTCCAGCACCCGGCCCAGGGCCGTGAACTGCGCCGCCAGGATGGCCGTCCAGGCCGCCACGATGACCGCCGCGATGAGGGGACGCGCCGGCCGGCCCAGGAAGGTTTCCACCAGGTGCGGCAGGGTGTAGGCCCCGCTGGCGCGCACGGAGCGGGCCAGCAGCAGGGACAGGACGACCAGCCCTGCGGCGCCGGCCCCCAGCCACCAGAAGGCCGGCGTGCCAGCGGTGAAGGCCAGGCCGATCATGCCCACAGTGGCTGAGGCCCCCACGCAGGAGACGATGATGGAGAAGCCCACGCCCCAGGCGCCGCTGGTCCGATTGTTGAGGAAAAAGGCGTCCGCACTGCGGCTGCGGGCGGCAATCCCGAGACAGAAGATGAGCAGGGCGTAGGCCCCCAGCAATGTCAGCGCCATGCGCCGTCCTCCACGCAACCGCGCATGGCGCGGGTCAATGTTGTCAATTCATCATCGGTGGTGACGAAAGGAGGCATGACGTAGATGAGTCGGCCGAAGGGACGAATCCACACCCCCTGTCGCACAAAATACGCCTGCAGCGCCTCGGTGCGCACTGGCGCATCCATCTCCAGCACGCCAATGGCCCCCAGCACCCGTGTATCCCGCACCCCGGGCAGGCCCGCGCAGGACAGCAGGCCATGCCTGAGGCCTGCTTCCAGGCGGGCCACCTCCCCGGCCCAGGCGCCCCCGGCCAACAGGGAAAGGCTGGCCCGGGCCACGGCGCAGGCCAGGGGGTTGGCCATGAAGGTGGGCCCGTGCATGAGCACGCCACCGTCCCTGGAAAGGCCTTCGGCCACGGCCCGGGTGGTCAGGGTGGCAGCCAGGCTCATGACTCCGCCCGTGAGCCCCTTGCCCAGGCACAGGATGTCCGGCGTGATCCCGGCGTGCTCGCAGGCGAAGAGCCTGCCTGTTCTGCCAAAGCCCGTGGCGATCTCATCCGCAATGAGCAGACAGCCGTGCCGGTGGCAGGCGTCCCGCACCTGGCGCAGGAATTCCGGGTGATAGAACCACATGCCCCCCGCGCCCTGGACAATGGGCTCCAGAATCACCGCGGCCGTGCTGGCGGCGTGCTCCTCCAGCACGGCGGCAAAGGCATGGAACGAGGCGGGGTCGTAGGGGGCATCAAACCGGCAGGTTGGCCTGGGGCTGAACACCTGGGCCGGGAGTGTGCCCGCGAAGAGGCGGTGCATGCCGGTGTGCGGATCGCACACGCTCATGGCGCCCAGGGTGTCCCCATGGTAGCCGCCGCGCAGGGCCAGGATGCGGTGCTTCCCCGGCGCGCCGGCGGCCATCTGGTATTGCAGAGCCATTTTAAGGGCCACTTCCACACTCACCGAACCTGAATCCGCAAAAAACACGTGGGCCAGGCCGGCCGGGGCCATGGCCAGCAGGGCGCGACCCAGCTCCACGGCGGGTTCGTGGGTGAGGCCGCCGAACATGACGTGGGGCATGCGCGCGGCCTGACATCGCAGGGCCTGGAGCAGCACGGGATGATTGTAGCCATGGATGGCGGACCACCAGGAAGCCATGCCGTCCACCAGTTCGCGGCCGTCACGCAGGATGATGCGCGTGCCGCGGGTGCGCACGGCCTCCCAGGCGCGCTGGGGCGCCAGGGCGGAGGTGTACGGATGCCAGAGATGTTCGCGATCAAAGGCCAGCAGCGCGGCAGACGCCTCTGGATCCTGCTGCGCGCCTGGGGCGCCCAGCCCGAGATGCGCCAGGGCCGGCTGCACCGCCCGGGCGGCCTCGTCCCAGGCTGTGGCGCGCTGTGGGGCGATTTCGGCCAGGCCCTCCAGGTGGGGGATGGTGGCCAGGCAGGCCACGCGACCCAGGGTTTCGAGGATGGCAATATTGTCGGCGCGCAATGCCGCATCGCCGGCATCCGCTGCCGGTGTGGGTTCCGACACCACCATCCCGGCAACGTCCAGGCCTCGGGCCCGGGCCACCTCCAGGGTGAGCAGGGCATGATTCACCGCCCCCAGCCGGT
>JAIWOE010000186.1 GCA_020217165.1 Desulfovibrio sp.
GGACCGTTTCGGCAACTGCATCCTCAACGTGCCGGCGGAGCCGTGGCGCGACGCCCTTGCTGCTTGGGGCAGTTTGGCGGTGCGTCTGGCGGACGGCACGGGTTTTCCGGCAGTCCTGGCCGAGACCTATGCAGTCCTGCCTTCGCGGGACGTGCTGGGAGTGCTGGCAGGCAGCCAGGGACATCTGGAACTGGCTCTGGACCGCGATTCCGCAGCCCGTCGCCTGGGCCTGCACCCCGGAGATGCCCTGCATCTTGTTTCCGGAGAGACGCTTTGAACATGCGGATGTCCTTGGAGGGCCTGGCCTTTGGGGCAGGATTTCTGACCCGCCTGGGACCGGTGCGGCCGTTTTCGCCTCAGGTGGTGGCGGCCTGCCTGGTCTGGTTCCCGGTCATTGGGCTGGGTCTGGGCCTGGTGCAGGCCGGGCTGTTTCTGTTGCTGGACATGACCGCCCTGGGCCTGGCGCAGGGCTGGTTGTATGCGGCCCTGGGCTGGTGGGCCACCCGCGGCCTGCACTGGGATGGCCTGGCGGACATTGCCGATGCCTGGGGCAGCGGCGCGCGAGGGGCGCGGTTTTGGGAAATCTGCAAGGACAGTCGCGTGGGCGCCTTCGGCGTCATGGGCGTGGTGCTGGGCATGGGGTGCATGACCTCCCTGGCCAGTGCGAACTTGGCCCGTGGCATGGTCCTGCCCCTGCTGCTGGCCCCCCTGTTCGGCCGCTGGACTATCCTGGCCCTGGCCTGTGCCGCCCGCACCCTGGCCCCTTCCCTGCTCCGCCCGGGCCTGGGCGCTTCATTCCTGCAGGCCGCCACGCCCGCGCGGTTGGCCTGGGCCACGGCCTGGACCATCCTTCCGTGGCTGGTGCTCGGGGGAGCCAGCGCATGGCGAGCACTGTTGCAGGCCTTGGTCCTTGCCGGCCTGCCCTGCTGGCGGTTGCTGGCCCTGGGCCGGCGGGAGCAGGGGCTCAATGGCGATTTTTTGGGCAGTGCGGCCCTATTGGGAGAAATGGCGGCCCTGGCAGCGTGGTTGCTGGCGACATGAGCGCCCGCCTCGCCGGGCTTTCTTGCGACACGGGCCCTCTCCGCCCCTGGCAGCCGCTTGGAAACCAACCCAAAGCAGTGTAGGGTGAACCACCGCTTTGACGAACCCTGCAGCCACGGCGAGCCTTGCACCCATGCAGCACGACACCGCCCGGTCCTGGCGTCACAAGGACCTCCTCGACATCTGCCAGCTCTCCCTGGAAGACGTCCTGCTCATCCTGGACACGGCGGACTATTTTCAGGAAATCAACAGCCGTCCCACCAAGAAGGTGCCCACCCTCAAGGGCCGCAGCGTGGTGTTGTTCTTTGCGGAACCCAGTACGCGCACCAAGACCTCCTTTGATGTGGCCGGCAAGCGCCTGTCGGCGGATACCTTTTCCCTGGCCAAATCCGGCTCCAGCCTGCAGAAGGGAGAAAGCCTCAAGGATACGGCACTCACCCTCCAGGCCATGCGACCCGACGCCATTGTCATCCGGCACGAACAGAACGGCGCTGCCGAGTTCATGGCCAGCCGGCTGGAGTGTGCGGTCATCAATGCCGGGGACGGCCGTCACGCCCACCCCACCCAGGCCCTGCTGGATGCCTACACCCTGCGCGAGCAGTGGGGCATGATGGCCGGCAAAACCCTGTGTATTCTCGGGGATATCGCGCATAGCCGCGTGGCTCGGTCCAATGTTATCCTACTGACCCTCATGGGGGTGAATGTCCGGCTCTGTGGTCCGCGCACCCTCATGCCCTACGGCGTGGAGACGTGGCCGGTGACGGTGCATGACCGGGTGGAAGAGGCCGTGGAGGGAGCGGACGCCGTCATGTGTCTGCGGCTGCAACTGGAGCGGCAGCAGGCCGGCCTGTTGCCGGACCTGCGGGAGTACGCTGCCCGGTACTGCCTGACCAGCGCCCGGCTGGCCCTGGCCAATGCCGGGGCCCGGGTGCTGCATCCCGGCCCCATCAACCGCGGCCTGGAAATTGCCGCGGACGTGGCTGACGCGCCGGAAAGCTGCATCCTGGATCAGGTCGCCGCGGGGGTGGCTGTGCGCATGGCCCTGCTTTTCCTTCATCTTACACGCAAGGGTTGATCATGGCCGATCTGATCATTCGCGGCGCCACGCTGCAGGGCCGGACAGTGGATGTGCTGGTGGAAGGGGGCGTCATTCAGGACGTGCTGCCGCACGATGCGGCGCGTCGCATGGAGGCTGCCCGGGTGCAGGACGCCGCCGGCCTGGTGCTGCTGCCCAGCCTGGTGGATGTGCACGTGCACCTGCGTGAGCCGGGCCTGGAATACAAGGAAACCATCGCCACCGGCCTTGCTGCGGCTGCTCGCGGCGGCATTGGTCGCGTGTGCTGCATGGCCAACACCAGTCCGGTGAACGATACCGCAGCCGTCACGTCCTTCATGCTGGAGCAGGCCAGAAAATCCCATCCCCACGGTCCCTGGCTGCATCCCATTGGCGCGTTGACCATGGGCCTCAAGGGTCAGGATATGGCGCCCATGGCCGAGCTGGCCGAGGCCGGCTGCGTGGCCTTTTCCAACGATGGTCTGCCCGTGCTGGACAGCGAGCGCTTCCGTCGGGCCATGGAATATGCCGCCAGCGTGGGCAGGATGGTCATCGACCATTGCGAAGATCCGTTTCTGGCCCCGGGCACGGGGGTGAACGAGAGCGCCCTCACGGCGCGCATGGGCCTCAAGGGCCAGCCCAGCGTGGGGGAGGCCGCCCAGGTGGCCCGGGATGTGCTGTTGGCCGGCTATCTCAAGCTGCCAGTGCACATTGCCCACGTGAGCTGCCGCGAGGCCGTGGAGCTCATTGCCTGGGCCAAGGCCAAGGGGGTGGATGTGACCGCCGAAACCTGCCCGCACTATCTCTGTTACACGGAAGAGGCGGTGCGGGGGTACAACACCCTGGCCAAGGTCAGCCCGCCCCTGCGCGGGGAGGATGACCGCCTGGCCCTCATCCAGGCCCTCAACGAAGGCGTCATCGATTTCCTGGCCACGGACCATGCGCCCCATGCCATGCACGAAAAGGAGCACCCCTTTGAGGAAGCGCCCAACGGCATCAGCTGGCTGGATACAGCCCTGGCCAAATGCTGGGAGCTGGTGCGCACCGGCCGTCTGGACGAGGGACGGTTTGTGCAGGCCGCCAGCACCGGCCCGGGGGAACGCTTCGGCCTGGGCGTGAACCGCTTCCGGCCGGGCGATCCCGCAGATGTGGTGCTGTTCGACCCCGAGTTGTCCTGGACCGTTACCCCCGAGGCCCTGCATTCCCGGGGCAAGAATGCCATCTGCCTGGGCGAGACCCTGCGTGGGCGCGTGGTGGGGCACTATTTGGCCGGCGTCGCCGTTATCTGATTCACTTTTCACATTGTATCCTGATCATGCAAGGAGACGCGCATGTCTGGTCCGCTGCACGCAAGCACCCCTTTTCGCGACGCCTTGTCCCTGTGCAAGGCCATCTGCCGCAACGGGTTTGATGCCTATGTGGTCAACCCGCAACTGCAGGAAGAGGTGATCCGCCTCACCGGCCGCCAGGAAGTGGACATCGTGGCCGATGCCTGCCTGGATGATCTCCTCAAGATTTTGCCCGAAGCCCAGGCGCCGGACGAAAATCACCTCACGGCCATCGTGGACCAGGGCGGCGTGCGCTTCCGCTTTTATCCAGAAGAGATGGCCGAGTGTTCCCACCCCGAGGCCGCCGTGGCCCAGTTGACGCCGCGCATCGTCAAGTCCCTGGAACAGGCCGGAGCGCCGGCTTTGGAACTGGCCTGTCCCTGGCTGCCCCGGGTGGCCGACCCCAACGAGGGTTTTGCCGACATGGCCGACGGTGTGATCCGCCTGGCTGGCATGCCCGATGAGACCCTGCGCCGCAACTATCTGCTCTCGGTGCGGGCCATCCGCTTTGCCGCGAACTTCAACCTGCCCATCGAACCCAACACCTGGCTGGCCATTGTCCGCAGCGCCCGCCGCGTGCTGGATTACGTCTCCATCTCGGATATCATGGACGAATGGCGCAAGGTGGAGGCCGAGAATCTGTCCCAGTTCGCCGCCCTGATGTACGATGCCCAGATCCTGCACGGCCTGATGCCCGAGGTGGCGGCCCTGACCCGGGTGAAACAGACCAGCGAGGACGGCGGCGAGGAAGTGACCGTGCTGCAGCACACCTTCGACTCCATGCGCTGCTACCCCGAGGAACTGCCCTACGACTGGTTCGGTTGCATGGCCCTGCTGTTCCATGGCGTGGGCAAGCTGTACACCGCCCAGGTGGCCGGGGGCGAATGGCATTTTTCCCAGTATGCGGACGTCGGGGCCAAAATTACGCGCAAGATCCTCACGCGCCTGCGCTTTTCCCCCGAGGATACAGACCTCATCTGCCACCTGGTGCGGCACCACCATCGCTTTTCCTATATGCTTTCGGACAAAGGCATCCGCCGCTTCAAGGCCCTGGACGAATACCCCCGGCTCATCGAGATGGCCCGCGCACGCCTCAAGGCCATGCGCGGCAGCTACAAGAGCTTCAACCACAACCTGAAGCTCCTGGAACGCGCCGACGTGCCGGAGGAAATGCTGGAGCCGCTGCTCAACGGCAACGAAATCATGGACTTCACGGGCCTCAAGCCTGGCCCGCAGGTGGGGGTGCTGCGCGACCAGCTGTTGCAGGCCCAGATTCGCGGGGACGTGCAGTCCGTGCCCGAGGCCGTGGAATTCGTGCGCCAGTACGTGGGCAAGGAAAAGCTGGGATAGGGCGGACGGGAAGCATAGAGAAGACACCGGTTGGATGGAAACCGGAACTCCCGGCGCTGCCCTTGCGAGTGTGGTTGCTGCATATGGGTAAAACATCGCTCCTTTCCCTCCCCCTGCCGGCCCTGGAGCAACAGTGCGCCAGCCTGGGCGAGCCGGGATTTCGAGCCAAACAGCTTTTTCAATGGATCTGGGAGAAAGGCGTGGTGGACGTGGCCGCCATGACCAATCTTTCCAAGGCGTTCCGGGAAAAGCTGCTGGCCGGGTTTTCCTGCGCCCTGCCCGAGGTCGTGACCACCCAGGCCAGCCAGGATGGCACCCTCAAGCTGCTCCTGGCCCTGGAAGACGGCGAGCGCGTGGAAACCGTGCTCATCCCGGAAAAGGATCACACCACCCAATGTCTTTCCACCCAGGTGGGCTGTGCCATGGGCTGTACCTTCTGCGCCACGGGCACCATGGGGTTTACACGGAACATGACCGCCGGGGAGATGGCCGGGCAGGTGCTGGCGGCCCGGCAGGTGCTGGCCCAGCGCGGTTCGGCCCTGCCCCTGCGCAATCTGGTGTTCATGGGCATGGGCGAACCCCTGCTCAATTATGATAACTTGTTGGATACACTTCGCATTCTCACGCATCCCCTGGGGCTGGATTTCTCCACCCGGCGCGTCACGGTCTCCACGGTGGGGCTTACGCGCGGGCTGGTGGAGCTGGGGGAGACGGGGCTGTGCAGCCTGGCCGTGTCCCTGCATGCCCCCACCCAGGCCCTGCGGGAGCAGCTCATGCCCCGGGCCGCCCGGGCCGTGCCCCTGGAGCAACTCCTGGCCCTGCTGGAGGCGTATCCCCTCAAGGCGCGACAGCGTATTACCTTGGAATATGTGCTGCTTGGTGGTGTGAACGATCAGCCCCAGCATGCCCGGGAGCTGGTGCGGCTGCTGTCCCATTTCAAGGGATCGTCTCCCAAAATCAACCTCATCTGCTACAATCCCCCCCGGGGCATGGCACTGTCGTATGCCGCGCCGCGGGAAGCGGATGTGGTGGAATTCATGGCCATTTTGCAGAAAAAGGGCCTGACGGCCCTGCGCCGGGCCTCCAAGGGGGCGGATATCGCCGCTGCCTGCGGCCAGCTCAAGGTCCAGGCGGAGTGACCAGCCACGTCGCCGACACATTCTCCCCACAAATGCCACCACGGGCGGCTTGCGAGCCGGGAAAAATCGGGATAAGTGAAACAATTGCGCCTGCCGCATCGGCGGGCAGTTTTTTTCTGCAAGGAATGGAGTGCCATGGCAGACACAACCACCATCACCCCCGATTTCGCCAAGCAGGGCGGCCTGGTGCCGGCCATTGCCCAGGATCACAAGACCGGCGAAGTGCTCATGCTGGCCTACATGAACGAGGAAGCCTGGGCCAAAACCCTGGAGACCGGCGAGGCGCATTACTGGTCCCGCAGCCGCCAGAAACTCTGGCACAAGGGCGGCACCTCCGGCCATGTGCAAAAAATCGTCTCCATCCGCATTGATTGCGACAACGACACCCTGCTGCTGCTGGTGGACCAGGTTGGCGGCGCCGCCTGCCACGAAGGCTACTGCAGCTGTTTTTACCGTGAACTCAAGGACGGAGCCTGCAGCACCTGCTCCGCCTATGTCTTTGACCCCAAGGAGGTCTACAAATAATGGCCGGCGAGAATCGTCTCAAACTCGGCATTCCCAAGGGCTCCCTGCAGGACGCCACCATCGCGTTGTTCGCCAAGTCCGGCTGGAAGATCCGTCCCGCCCATCGCAACTACTTCCCCGAAGTGGATGACGCCGAGATCGTCTGTTCCATGTGCCGCGCCCAGGAAATGAGCCGGTATGTGGAATCCGGCCTCATGGACTGCGGGCTCACGGGCAAGGACTGGATTCTGGAAAACGAGTCCGACGTGGTGGAAGTGGCGGATCTGGTCTACTCCAAAACCTCCAACCGCCCGGCCCGCTGGGTGCTGGCCGTGGCTGGGGACTCCCCCTACAAGCGCCCCGAGGACCTGCAGGGCAAGAAGATTTCCACCGAACTGGTGGGCTTTACCAAACGGTATTTTGCCCAGGCCGGCATTGATGTGGAAGTGGAATTCAGCTGGGGCGCCACCGAGGCCAAGGTGGTGGAAGGCCTGGCCGACGCCATCGTGGAAGTGACCGAAACCGGCACCACCATCAAGGCCCACGGCCTGCGCATCATCTCGGAAATTCTCATCACCAACACCAAGTTCATCGCCAACAAGGCAGCCTGGGCCGACCCCTGGAAGCGGGCCAAGATCGAACAGCTGGTGCTGCTCCTGGAAGGCGCCCTGCGGGCGGAAAAGCTCGTGGGCCTGAAGATGAACGTCCCCCAGGACAAGATGGAAGCCGTCATGGCCGTGCTGCCGTCCCTGACCTCCCCCACGGTGGCGCATCTGTTCAATTCCAGCTGGGTCAGCGTGGAAATTGTGGTGGAACAGCACGTGGTGCGTTCCCTCATTCCCCAACTCAAGGCCAAGGGTGCGGAAGGCATCATCGAATACGCCCTGAACAAGGTCGTGTAAGGGTC
>JAIWOE010000187.1 GCA_020217165.1 Desulfovibrio sp.
AAGACATTTGCGTCGCGGATGCGGAACTTGTGTTCCAACCCCTCTTTTTCCGCGCCGTACATGAGCAGCCCCACCGCCGTGGCGTACATGGGGCTGTTGACTACATCCCTGAGCCCGCCCACATGCTGGGGGTACCCCAGCCGGGTGGGCAGGTTGAAAATCTGTTCGCCCAGTTCCTGGCACCCTTCGATGAGCGCCGTGCCGCCAGTGAGCACCACGCCCGCGCCGATCATGTTCTTGAATCCGGAGCGGATGAGTTCCTGATCCACCAGGGACAGGATCTCTTCCATGCGAGGCTCGCAGATTTCGGCCAGCACCCGGCGGGAGAGCCGCCGGGAATCGCGCCCGCCGACGCTCATGACGTCGATGGTCTCGTCCTTCTTCACCAGATCGGCCAGGGCGCAGCCGTACCGGACCTTGATTTTCTCCGCCGCGGCCATGGGAGTGCGCAGGCCGAAGGCGATGTCGTTGGTCAAATTGGTGCCGCCCAGGGCCAGCACACCCGTGTGTTTGATGGATTCGTTGGCAAAGACGGCAATGTCCGTCGTGCCGCCGCCCAGGTCCACCAGGGCCACCCCGATCTCCCGCTCCTCCGCCGTGAGAACGGACTTGGAAGACGCAAGTGATTCCAACACAATGTCCGCCACGTCAAGCCCTGATCGGTGGCAACTACGAACAATATTTTGCGCGCTGGTCACGGCGCCCGTGACGATGTGCACCCGCACCTCCAGCCGCACGCCGCTCATGCCTTGCGGATCGGCAATGCCGCGCTGGTCGTCCACGATATATTCCTGGGGCAGGATGTGGATGACCTCGCGATCCAGGGGGATGGCCACGGCCTTGGCGGCGTCGATGGCCCGTTCCACATCCTTCTCGCCCACTTCCCCGCCCTTGACGGCAATCACGCCGTGGCTGTTGAAGCCCTTGATGTGGCTGCCGGCGATGCCCGCATAGACCGACCTGATCTCGCAGCCGGCCATGCGCTCCGCCTCTTCCAAGGCCTTTTTGATGGACTGGACGGTCTGCTCGATGTTCACCACCACGCCTTTGCGCAGCCCTGTGGACGGGCTGGTGCCGATGCCGACGATATCCACCCCGTCGGGCGTGGCTTCGCCCACCACGGCGCAGATCTTGGTGGTGCCGATGTCGAGACCTACGATGAGATCGGACTTGGACATGGCTTCTCCTTGCCTCGTGCTTCTTCTCGCCCTGCCGGCCCCCTTAGGAGCGGGCAGGCTTTTTGGACGCCGGGGCGCCCTTGGTTGTGGTGGCGGGTTTGGCCGCGCCGCTTCGCGTGGCGGCACCGGCCTTGGCCGGGGCCTGGGCGCCGCGTTCCACCCACACCTTTTCTCCTGTCATGCGAATGGCCGCCACCTGTTCCAGTTCGCCGCGGTGAGCCAGGTCATCCCACACGGCGCGCAGCCGGGACACCTGTTCCATCAGCCCCTGGTGCTCCATGGCGATGGTAATGCCCGCTGCTTCAAGATGCAGTTCCACCCCGGCGCCCTGGGAAAGCCGCACCCAGCCCACCTCCTGCATGGAGAAAGGCAGGCGCTTGGCTTCCGCCATCTGCCGCAGCCGGTTCAAGACGGCAAGCAAGGAATTGTCCGCATCCTCCAGGCGAATCAACGGCAGGGAGATGAATCCCCGCGGCTCCACCGGCGCGATGATGCGTCCCTGCTCGTCCGCATAAAACAGGCCATTGTCCTGTTGCACCCACCAGCGCGGCTCGCGCTCCACCACACTCAGGCGCAAGGTGGACGGCAATTCCCGCGCCACCTTGGCGGATTCCACCCATGGGTTCGCCAGCAGCCGGCCGCGCACGTCGTGCATGGCCAGGTCCAGGGTGTTCATGCCCAGGTGCACGCCGCTGGCCTGCATAATCTCCGCGGAGGTGAGCCGCCGGTTGCCGCTGACCTCGATTTCCCGCAGAGTAAAGTATTCGTGGGACGTTGCATACCGGTACAACAGCAGGCAGGCGCAGCTGGCGGCGATGATGAACAGCGGCCACAGCAGCAGATTCACCCCCCACTGCCACACCCCGATATTGATCTTTGGCAGCTCCAGCCGGCGCGGGGCGCTGACACGGCGGTACCGGTTGTTCCCGCTGTTGCGTTTGATCTGCAGCCGGCTGCAGGCGGTGGCGTACGACGTGCTCATGATGACCTCACGATTCCAACCAGTCCCTGCCCACGGTCCAGATGTTGCCGGCGCCCATGGTCATGAAGATGTCCCCGGGCTTGAGCACCCCCGGCAGGGCCGCCAGCACGGCGGCGAAGTCTGCACAGTAGGTGACGTCGGTATTGGAAATCTGCCGGATGCCCTGGGCCAGGCTCTGCCCGCTCACGCCCGGGATGGGCGCTTCGGAGGCGGGGTAGATTTCCGTAAGCAGCAGTTTGTCCACCGTGGCGAACACCTTGCAAAAGTCTCCAAACAGCGCCTGGGTGCGGGAGAACCGGTGCGGCTGAAAGGCCAGCACCAGCCGGCGGCCAGGAAAGCAGCTGATGGCCGTATCCAGGGTGGCGCGGATTTCGGCAGGATGGTGGCCGTAATCGTCGATCACCAGCACGCCGTTCTTTTCTCCCTTGCGTTCGAAGCGCCGGCCCACGCCGCGGAAATGCTCCAGCCCGGCAAAGGCCGTGGCCAGGGGAATGCCGGCCTCCAGGGCCACGCCGATGGCCCCCAGGGCGTTGAGCACGTTGTGTCGGCCGGGTTGGTTGAGCCGCACCTCCCCCACCTCCTTGCCGTCCAGCAAGACGCGGAAGCGGGAAATGTCGGAACATTCCAGCACTTCGGCCCGCAGGCTGTTGTGCAGGCCAAAGCCATACAACAATACCGGACGCTTCACCCGGCCCAGCAGGCGCTGCACGCCGGGGTCGTCCCCGCAGACCACATTGCGGCCGTAAAATGGAATCTGGTTCATGAACTGGACGAAGGCCGCGTCGATGGCGTCCAGGTTCGGATAATGATCCAGATGGTCCGCATCCACATTGGTGACCACGGCGATAAGGGGGAAGAGGCATAGGAAGGAGCCGTCGCTCTCGTCGGCCTCGGCGATGAGGTATTCGCCCTCCCCCAGACGGGCGTTGGAACCGTAGGCATTCAGGCGGCCACCAATGATGACGGTTGGGTCCAGCCCGGCTTCCTCAAAAATGCCGGCCAGCAGAGAAGTGGTGGTGGTTTTGCCGTGGGTGCCGGCCACAGCCACCCCGGCCTTCAGGCGCATGAGTTCGGCCAGCATCTCTGCCCGGGGGATGATGGGCACGCCCAGCTCCATGGCTTCCTGCAGCTCGGGATTGTCCTTGGCGATGGCCGTGGACCTGACCACCACGTCCGCCTCGCCTACCTGCCCGCGGGCATGGCCTTTGTAAATGGTGGCCCCAAGCTCCCGCAGGCGCTGGACCACGGGGCCATCGGACAGGTCCGAGCCGGTGACGATGTATCCCAGGTTCAGCAGCACCTCAGCGATGCCGCTCATGCCCGCGCCGCCGATGCCCAGCATGTGCATGCGGCGCACGCGGGTGCGCATTTGATGTCCCGTGCTCGTGGTCATGCCGTGTTCCTTGCCCGCACCGCCGGGACTGCCACGGATTCCAGGACAGCGGCGATGCGTGCCGCCGCCTCGGGCCGGGCCCAGGCGCGCGCGGCCTGGCCCATCCGGGCCAGCCGTTCAGGGTTGGTGAGCAGGGAGACCACCTCGCCAGCCAGATCCCGGCGGGGAAGCTCCCGTTGTTCCAGACACACCGCCGCGCCGGCCCGCTCCAGGTGCCGCGCGTTCACGGCCTGATGGTCGTGGGTGGCAAAGGGGAACGGGATGAACACCGCCGGCAGGCCGGCGGCGGCCAGCTCGAACACCGTGGAGGCCCCGGCCCGGCAGAGGGCCAGGTCTGCCCAGGCGTAGGCGGAGGCCATGTCGTCAATGAATGCGTGCACGCAGTCTCCGGGCCAGCCGGCGGCAAGGTAGGCGTCCCGCACCCGGTTGGCGTCGCGTTCCCCGGCCTGGTGCAGGATGGACATGCCGGCCTCCTTGAAGCGCGGCAGGGCGGCGATGACGGCGTCGTTCACCGCCACGGCTCCCTGGCTGCCCCCCAGGACCAGCAGTCGCCCATGGCCGGACACCGCCCGCGGCGTGGCGTGCAGGGCGGCTATCTCCTCCCGCACGGGATTGCCCGTAAGGGTGGTGCTGCCGGTGGGGAACCGCGAATGCTCGTCGGGGAACGACAGCAGCACCGCGCGAGCCACCCGACCCAGGAGTCGATTGCTCACGCCGGGCACGCTGTTCTGCTCATGCAGCACCGTGGGCACCCCCAGCACGGCGGCGGCAGCCATGGCCGGGAAGGAGGCGTAGCCCCCAAAGCCGGCCACCACCTGCGGCCGGAAGGACCGCACCACCCGCATCGCCTGAAGCAACGACTTCGCCAGCGCAGCCATGGCGCCCATTGCACGAAGGCCGCGGCCAATGACGCCCCGTACCGGCAGCGCCAGAAATTCCACGCCTGCCTGGCGGCACAGCCGGCCCTCGGGACCACTCTCCCCACCCACAAACAGCAGCCGCGCCTGCGGCTGGCTCCGGCGCAGGGCTTCGGCCACGGCCAGGGCCGGGAAGATGTGCCCGCCCGTGCCGCCGGTGGTGAGGATGAGCCGTTCCAATGCCATTACCGCTTGCCTCCCGGGCTTCCCAGCAGCCGATTGCCCCGAGGCTGGCGCGACAGGTTGAGCAGCAGGCCCACGCAGGCCATGGAACTCAGCAAGGAGGAGCCGCCATAGCTCAAAAACGGCATGGGCACGCCCTTTGGGGGGGCCGAGCCCAACACCACGGCCATGTTCAGGACAGCGCCCAGGGTGATGATGAGGGTCAGTCCAAAGGCGGTTAGGCGATCGCGCAATTCGTCCAGGGTCATGGCGATGTTGAATGCCCTCCAGCATAGCAGGCCCATGAGCACGAACACGGCGGTCACGCCCACGAATCCGAGCTCCTCCCCCACCACGGCCATGATGAAGTCGTTGTGCGCCTCGGGCAGGAAAAAGAGCTTTTGTTTGGATGCCCCCAGCCCTGCGCCGAGGGTGCCGCCGGAGCCGAAGGCGTACATGGATTGCACCAACTGGTAGCCCGTGTCCCGCGCATCGGCAAAAGGATCCAGAAACGCGGTGAACCGCTTCCAGCGGTACGGCGAATTGACGATGAGCAGCCACCCGGCCATGCCGGCCAGGGCCACGGAGCCGCCCAGGTACACGAATCGCGTCCCGCCCACCAGGCAGATGAGGAACAGCAGCATGGTCATCATGGCCGCGCCGCCAAAGTCCGGTTGCAGCAGGGTCAGTCCCGCGAAGATTCCGGTGACGACGAAGGGCGGCACCACCCCCACGCTGAAGCGGCCCACCATGTCCTGCTTTTCCGAAAAAAACCACGCCAGGTACAGCACCAGGGAGATCTTGGCCAGCTCCATGGGCTGAAAGTTGAAAAATCCCAACCTGATCCAGCGCGACGCCCCGTTGGCCTGCACCCCCAGGGGCGAGGCGATAACCAGCACCAGCAACAGGGTGGAGAGAATCAACAGCGGATACATCATTCCATAGATCCGCTTGAGGGGCACCGCGGCCAGTACGCCCATGAGCACCAGGCCGGCCACGGCAAAAATGCTCTGCCGGGTGAAAAAGTAGTACGCCCCACCAAATTGCCGCGAGGCCATGACCCCGCTGGCCGATAGGACCATCACCAGACCCAGGAGAGTCAGCAGCAGGGTCAGCCCCAGGAGCAGAAAATCCATGCGGCCCAGCCAATCGGCATCCAGGGTGTTCCCCCCTGCCGTGGCGCCCACCACACCAGACCGCGAACCCGGCGCCCGCGGTGGCGCCGGCGGGCAGGTTTTGGACGCCTGCATGGCGATGCGCGCGGCGCTCATGCCCGTTCCTCCCCAAGGAGCGCCGCCACACGCATGAAGTCCCTGCCGCGCTCGGTGTAGCTGGAATAGCGATCAAAGCTGGCCGTGGCCGGAGAAAGCAGGATGACATCGCCGGGCGTGGCGGCGGCAAAGAGGCGCCGCGTGGCGGCTTCCAGGGTATCGTCCCAACTCAGGGGTACCGCTCCCTGCCAGGCCTGCTCGAAGACCTCTCGATTGGCGCCGAAGAGTGCAACTTGTTTGACGTGTTCCTTCAGGAGGGGCAGCAGCTCGGTCAAGTCGCCCCCCTTGAACACCCCTCCGGCCAGCAACCGCACCGGCCGCTCCATGCTGCGGATGGCCGCGGCCATGGCGTCCGGGGTGGTGGCCTTGGAATCGTTGACAAAGAGCACGCCTTTGACCTCGCCCACGGGCTGGATGCGATGAGGCAAGGGGGCAAAGGCATCCACCGTGGTCTGGGCCTGGGCCCGGGTCACGCCGAAGAAGGAGGTCGCCAGGTAGGCAGCCTGGACGTTGGCCCGGTTGTGCGCGCCCAGCAAGGCCCCGGCGGACAGCTCGGCCTGCTCATCAAACCACCGCACCGTGGCCTTGAGGCCGCCGCGGGTCTCCAGGAGAGGGCGCAGGGAGGCGTGGATCACCGCCACATCCTCGGCGGTCTGATGCGCGAAGAGCATGCATTTGGCCGCAAGATATTCATCCATATCCTCGTGGTAATCCAGGTGGTTGGGGGCCAGATTCAGGAACACGCCCACCCGCGGATGAAAAGTGGTGCACGTCTGCAGCTGAAAGCTGGAAATCTCCAGCACCAGCACGTCCGCCGTCTCCCCGGACAAGACGAACTCGGCCAGGGGAGTGCCGATGTTTCCGCCCAAAAACACTTTCTTCCCGGCAGATTCCAGCATCCTGGCCGCCAGGGTCACGGTGGTGGTCTTGCCTGAGGTGCCGGTCACGGCCAGGATGGGCGCCTGGACAAAGCGCGAGGCCAGCTCCATCTCCGCCAGCACCTGGGGCGGATTGACCGGCGGCAGGAACGGCCGGATCTTGGCCACGGCCACGCCGGGGCTCATGATGACCAGGTCCAGGCCTTCGAACTGCCCGGGGTGGTGCGGTCCGAAGGCCATATCCACCAGATCAGAAGCGCCGCCGCCCGTCTCCTGTGCCAGCGCCGCCGCCACCTCTCGACACCGGGATTCCTGCTGATCAATGAGCCGCACCCGCGCCCCGGCGGCCAGCAGCAGCCGGGCAGCGGCCACGCCGGAGCGTCCCAGGCCCACCACGCCGGCCCGGGTTTCTGCAAACAGCTGAGGCAGGATCGCAGTCATGATGCACTCACCGCAGCTTGAGGGTGGACAGGGCCGCAAAGCCCAGCAAAATGGACATGATCCAAAAG
>JAIWOE010000188.1 GCA_020217165.1 Desulfovibrio sp.
GGGCCACACCTTCAGCAAACTGCAGGGTCTGCCCCAGGGGCCGGGTGATGGACCGGGTGAGCAGCACGCCCAGGCCAAAGGCCAGCAGGGGGGAGAGCACGCCCATGATGGTCATCAGGGAAATGTGCCCGGCAATGCTCTGCTTGGCTGCCAGCTTGTCCGTTTCCGAGTTATCCATGTTGAGTTCGATGAGCTCGCTGATCTTGCCGATGAGTTCGCGGTTACTGGTCCCGGCCTCGCCGATCACCTGCTTGGTCGCCGCCTGATACAAGGCTTGGTCCTGCTGGTTGCGCTCCCAGGCTGCGATCATGTTCAGGGCGTTGTCGTTGACCTCCCGGGTCTTTTGCAACACCACCAGGAATTCCTGCCAGACCTTTTCTTCGTTCTCGTAGCGTTCCAGCGGCTCGAATTCCTTCATGGCCTTGGCGTAATTCTCCCTGGCCTGCTGCAACAGGTCGCGCTGACGGGCGCGCTCCTGGTCCGTCAAATCCGCAATGAGCAGGGTGCGCATGACCACGGTAACGTTGCGCATGTTGTAGCGCATGCGGGCCAGGGACTCGATGCTGGGGAGGTAGACGTCGGCCATTTCCTCAATGGCTTTTTCCGAGTCTCGCAACCCGATGTACCCTCCCACCCCCACCGCCACCGTGAGCAGGGCCACAATGACAAAGGCGCCGATAAGCCGCATGCCAATTCGAATATTCTTCATGCTTCCCCTCGCAAGGTGCTGCCCGGTACGCTTGCGCATCCGCTGCAGCCATTGGACGATATGCCGCCGCCAGCACCGCAGGTGTTGTGCCACGCACGCCCCCCCATGGGCCAGCGTCGGCAGGAATCACGGAGCAGGCATGCGCCTGCCCGACCACAGGACCTGGAATGTCATTCCAAAGGCGATACCAAACCGCGGCCATCTTGTTAAGAGGGATTCTGGCCGTTTCATAATGTTGCACTGCGTCGATGCACGCTCCTGTGCCGTGAATGGCTCGAAATGAAATGGATTATCCAAACAGCATGAATTTTTGGCAATTGATTGCGCCAGAGCAGGAAACTACCATTTCGTATAACATATATCGCCAAGAATAAAGTCTTTGCTACAACAGCACGGAACATCCGCACTGCTTCATTGAAGAAGACTTTTGCATGAGAACTTCCGGTTGCAAGCAATTGATGCATCCCTGCTGCGGCTTCTTGCATGACGGTGCAGACCCGGGAAGAGGCGCCACCACCATGGCCCGTCCCGGGCGCTCCCACAACGCTGAGGGGGAAGGGGCGTTGATTTTTTTGTTGCAAGATGGGAGAGAGTTGGAACACGCACGAATGTATGCCAGCCCGGCGCCGGTGCCGTTTGCCGCGCAGGCCACAGCCCACAACGCCCCAGGCACAAGGAGCCCTGTATGCTGATTCGCGATTGGATGACCAAGGACGTCATCACCGTCACCCCGGACACGTCCATGATGCACGCCGCCAAGCTGCTCAAGGAGCACAATATCGGCCGCCTGCCCGTGGTCAATGAGCAGGGCCGGATTGTGGGCGTGGTCTCGGACCGGGACATCAAGGCCGCCTCGCCCTCCAAGGCCACCACCCTGGATGTGCACGAGCTGTATTATCTGCTGGACGAGTTGCGCATCAAGGACATCATGACGACCACCCCCATCGTCTGCAAGCCCACGGACACGGTGGAGCGTTGCGCCATGCTCATGGATGAGAACAACATCGGCGGCCTGCCCGTGGTGGACGACCAGGGCCGGGTGGCAGGGGTGATTACCGACACCGACGTCTTCCGCGTGCTCATCGCCATCACCGGCGTGCGCCACGGCGGGGTGCAGCTGGGCCTGCAGCTTTCCACCCAGGACGGCGCCCTCATGCAGGTGCTGGACGACCTGCGCTCGGCCGGGGCGCGCATCATGTCCATCCTCACCGCCCTGGACACCACGGAATCCCAGACCCGGAAAGTCTTCATCCGCATGCTGCCCATGGATCATGCCAAGGAAGACGCCATTGTGGACATGATCCGCGGCAAGCACACCCTGTTGTACTGGGCTCGGGACGAAGTGCACCCCCAGGCCTGAGGGCCTGCGAACTGTGCGACATTTGTGTGACGGCTCGAAACGTTCTTGCCCTGCACATTTCTTAAATTGTTTGACCCGCAAGGCGACGCAACACCGGAGGTTGAAATGGCGGCAAAACGCATTCTGATGCTCGTTGGCGATTTTGTTGAAGACTACGAAGTGATGGTTCCGTTCCAGATGCTCCTGATGGTGGGCCATGACGTGCATGCCGTGTGCCCTGGCAAGAAGGCCGGGCAGACCGTCAAGACCGCGGTGCACGACTTTGAAGGCGACCAGACCTACACGGAAAAGCCCGGCCACAACTTCACCCTCAATGCCGACTTTGACGCCGTGGACCCCACCACCTATGACGCCCTGGTGATTCCCGGCGGCCGCGCCCCGGAATACATCCGCCTGAATGAACGGGTGTTGGAGATGGTGCGGCACTTTGCCTCGGCCAACAAGCCCATTGCCTCGGTCTGCCATGGCCAGCAGGTGCTGGTGGCTGCCGGCGTGCTGGGCGGCAAGCGCTGCACGGCCTACCCGGCCGTGAAGCCGGACATCCTCATGGCCGGCGGCACCTGGCAGGACTTCAACGCCACGTTCTCCGACGCCTGCGTGGACGGCAACCTAGTGACGGCCCCTGCCTGGCCGGCGCATCCCGAATGGATGCGCAAATTCCTGGGCCTGCTGGGCTCCACCATCCAGCCGTAGCCAATCCCATGGCCCTGCGGCACGCCGAGCGTGCCACCCCCCCCGCCCCCGGCGAACCCGACTGCCGGAGGCGGGGGGGTGTTGTCGAAGCGACATTGTCAAAGATGCGTCAGACGCCGTCTCCCCCCAGCCACTGCCGGGCCTCTTCGCCCTGCAGGATGCGGATGACCACCCGACGGTTCAAGGCCCGGCCCTGGGGGCAGTCGTTATCTGCCACCGGATCATGCTCGGCGCGGCCCATGGCGTAGAACCGGGAGGGGTCCAGGCCGGCCAGATGGGGAAGCACCCGGGCCACTGCCGCCGCCCGCGCCACGGACAGTTCCAGATTCGAGGGGAACAGCCAGCGCATGCCCGGCTGGATGGGCGTGGCGTCGGTATGGCCGATGACCTGGATGACTGCATCCCCGGGGAGATCGGCCAGGGCCTGGGCCATGTTCGCCAGCAGGGCGCGTCCCTGGGGCCTCAGGATGCGGCTGCCGGATGAAAAGAGCACCTCTCCCAGCATGGTCACCTGCACCCCCTGACCCTGGCGAGAGATTGCCACGGCTGCCTCTGGGCGGCCAGCGCGCAGTTCGGCATCCACGTGCACGGCCTGGGCTGCCTCGCTCCCCGTGTCCCGGGCCATCCCCTGGCTCATCCCCTGGCTCCCTCCCAAACGAAGTTCCAGCTGCCGCTGCAGCCCGTCCAACCGCTGCTGGGCCTGCCTGGCGGCCAGGTCCAGGGCCTCCTGCCGGGCTGCGGCCTCGGCCGCCTGACGCTCCAGGGAGGCCTGACACTGCCGGGCTGTCTGCTCCCACTGTGCAGCCCTGGCCAGGGCGTCCTCCACCTGTGCGGCCTTGGCGACCTTGCCGGCCAACTCATCCCGCTCCTTCACCAGGGCGCTGTGCTCCAGACGCACCTGCCGAAGCTCCTCCTGATGCCGCTGGCGCGCGTCGCGCTCCTGCTCCAGGCTGCGGGCAAGGTCGTCGTGTTTGGATTCGGCATCCTTGCGATGCCACGCCGCCTCCCGCAAACTGGCTTCGCAGGCCTTGCGGGCGGCCTGCTCCTCCCGCCATTGCCAACCCAGCCACACCGCCGCAACCATCCCGATCACCGCCACACTCACTGCCGCCACCGTGGAAGCTCTCATGGCTCGCATCCTCCTGGCCTGTGCTATAAGGTGGAGTCTTTCCCGCGGAGCACCCGACACTCCGGCCTCGCCTCTCCCCCCTGGTCATGGTATCAGCTTGCTGTTACTGTTCTGTCAACTGTGGCCCGCCAGGGAGGCTGCAGCATGCCTGCCGTACCGAAATCAGGCAATCAGGAGGATTCATGCGCATTCGTTGCTGGGGAGCTCGCGGGTCCATTGCCGTTTCCGGCACACCATATGTGGTATATGGGGGCGACACCACCTGCCTGGAGGTGCGCACCGCCAGCGGGCACGTCATCATCGTGGATGCCGGCACGGGGGTGCGCCGGCTGGGCAACGCCCTGATTGCCGAAGGCGTGCGGGACATGACCATGTTCTTCACCCATGCCCACTGGGACCACATCCTGGGCTTCCCGTTCTTCAGGCCCCTGTACCGGCCGGATACGCGCATCACCCTGTATGGCTGCCCCATGGAACAGGGAAACATGGAATTGCTGCTGTCAAAAACCATGGTCCCGCCACATTTTCCCGTGCCATACCATGAGCTGGAAGCCCGCATCGACTACACGCCCCAATGCCTGGAAGCCGGCGGCACGCTGGTTCACGGCGTGGAGGTGCAGCGCATCCCCCTGAGCCATCCCAACATGGGCCTGGGGTACAAATTCATCGAAGCCGGCAAGACCTTTGTTTTTTTGACGGACAACGAACTGCACCACCCCCACCCCGGCGGCCGCCCGTACCAGGAATACGTGGCCTTTTGCGCCGGCGCGGACCTGCTGCTGCACGATGCCGAATACACGGACCGCGAATACACGCACACCAGGGGCTGGGGGCACTCCACCATGCGCCACGCCCTGCAGCTGGCCCTGGACGCCAGGGTGCGCCAGTTCGGCATGATCCACCACAACCAGGACCGCGCCGACGACGACCTGCAGCTCTGCGAGGCCTCCCTGCGCCAGACCGTGGCCGAACTGGCCGCCCCGCTGCAGCTTTTTGCCGTGACCCAGGACATGGAGATTCTGTTGTAGGCACGCCTTGTGCATTCGTTTTGCATGCTGTCATCCCTGTCCACCGTCGCCTTTCCTGCCAGGGGGAGCGCCATGTTCCGTGTTCATCCTGCCGCCGTGCTGCTGGCCGTCTTGGTCGCCCTGTTTCTGCCCGCCATCCCCGGCTGGGCCGAGGAAATCGTCGTCTCCCACACGTATTTGATGGGTGACAGCGAAACCAAAAACCAGGCCCGGGCGGCCTGCCTGGCCGAGGCCAAACGGGCCATCCTGGAGCGGGCGGGCACGTACTCCCGCGTGGTGTCGGAAATGCGGGATTTTGAGATCACCAGGGACGTGGTGCAGAGCTTTGCCGGGGCCATCGTCAAGGCCACAGTCATCAAGGAGGAGGTGGCCATGGTGGGGCAAAGCATGGCCCTGACCTGCACCGTGGCCGGCGAAGTGGACATGGCTTCCCTGGAAGCCCAGGCCAAACGCATGATAGAGGCCCGTCTTCCCTCCCCGGCACCGCCCGGAGCCCCGGGCGAACAACGCCCCGGCACCGTGCCCGGTGTGCCCAAATCCCTGCCCAATCAACCGGATGCCGACCTGTTGCGGGAAAAGATGGACCTGCGGCGGGAGATGCTCACCGAACAGCGCGATGCCACCTTCCTGGCCGCCCAGCTCACGGAAAAGGGCATGACCTTCGACCAGGTGGCCCAGCTGGCCGGGGAGCCCACGGCACAGGTGGACGGCCCCCGCCACCAGTGCCTGCGCCATGGCACTACCTGGGTGGTGTATCAGCATGGCCGGGTGGTTTGCGTGCGGCGCGCCTTGGGGAAATCCGGCACCCCGCAGGGAGAGTGCCATTGCAACGGCTTTGCTGGGGATTTTTACTTACGGTAACAATCCCTAATCAACATTCTTGCTGCAGACGAGTTTTTGACAACCTCGTGCATTGATAGCCCGGGTGTTTTCTGGCATTGCGGGGGAAAGCTCTCCAGACCCCTCCACCCCAACGGCCATGACCATACGCCTGCAAAGCATCCTCTCCATCGCCCTGGCCACCGGCATCATGCTGGCGGGGATGATCCTCGTCCTGCACCTGGTGCTGCTGGAACGCTTTGCGGAACTGGAGCTGCATCAGGCCCACGAGGATGCCACCCGGGTGGAGCTGACCCTGGCCCAGAGTGTGGCCTCCCTGCACGCCCTGACCAATGACTGGGCCAACTGGAACGCCACCTGCGACTTTGTGCAGACCCACGATCCGGACGTTCGCCGCGAATACATTGCCGACAATCTGCAGGACCCCACCCTGGCCACCAACGCCATGCACGCCGTGGCGTATCTGGATGTTGCCGGGGAGATGATCTGGTCCGGCGGCTGGAACCCTGCCCTGGAAAGTGCCATGGCCCTGCCCCAGGGGTTTGTGGACCTGCTGGCCCAGACGCCCCTGCTCCGGCATCCCCCGGACGCCGGGGTGCATGGGCTGGTGCTGTTGCCAGAGGGCCCCATGCTCCTCAGCGCCCGACCGGTGCGCACCAGCGACTATGCCGGCCCGGTGTGCGGCGCCCTGCTCATGGGCCGGTACCTGGAAGGCGCCGTGCTGCAAAGCCTCCGCGAGCAGACCCAGATGCCCCTTTCCTTCCACAATGCCAGCCTGCATGGCGGCATGGGCGAGGCCAACGGCACCCGGGCACGCGTGATGCCCGAGCACGACCTGCTGCACATCGATGTGCCGGTGCAGGACATTTTTGGCAATGCCGTCCTGAAGCTGGAGTTTTTCAAGCCGCGCACGATGATCCAGAAAGGACGCGACGCCATCCTCTACGCCGCCCTGGCCGTGACCGTCTGCGTGGTGACCTTGGCCCTGCTGATCCAGCGAATCCTGGAAACACGCATCCTCTCCCGCATCCGCTCCCTGGGACAGCAGGCCGAACGCCTGGCCGCCTCCGGCGTACAGGGCCAGCAGGTCTATCTGACCGGCAGCGATGAAGTCGCCGGCCTGGCCGGCTCCATCAACATCATGCTTCGCGCCCTGGAGGAATCCAGACGCCAGCAGCTCCAGCAACTGGAAGCCATCAAGGAGCAGGAGGTCTTCCTGACCACGGTGCTGGATTCCCTGCAGGCCGGCATCCTGCAGCTGGATCCGCATACCCACCTCATCCTTGATGTCAACGCCTTTGCGGAGAAGCTCCTGGGCCGCTCCCGGGAGGAACTCCGCGGCCGGCTGTGCCACGGCCACCTGTGCCCCGCAGAACTGGGCAGCTGCCCGGTGACGGACCT
>JAIWOE010000189.1 GCA_020217165.1 Desulfovibrio sp.
CGCCCACCTCCAGGTGCACCACGTCCAGGCCAGCGCGCTGCATGGCCTGGGCTTTTTCAAGAATTTCCATCACATAAAACGGCTTGACCAGGGAGGACCGGCGGGAAGGCGCCGGGGAAGCATGTCCTTGCATGGCATCACTCGTACAGCCTGCACGTCGTCCTGCCACGGGGGGAGGCCGTCCTGTGGCTTGACCGACGCCCAAGGCGCGGTTAGATGATGAGAGAGGGAAACGCCGGCGGCTGCCCCCAATGGCCACTCTCGGAGAGATGCATCATGGCAAACACCACCGATCTTGCGTGGCAGTTCATCCTGGAAGGGGAGCAGTTCTCCACGAACAATATTTCCGACACCATGCGCCTGCAGTATGCCACCTACCGGCAGACCAGGCACCTGGGGGAATCCCTGCCCCTGGCCCTGGATCCCGGCGAACGCCCCATCAAACCCATGATCTTCGTCACCGCCGGGGAGCTGCTGGAACAGCTGGCCGGGCGTCTCATCAGCCAGCGCGCCTGAACCTGTCCCCCTCAGCCCTGCCACTGGCGCAGGGCCTGGGTGCAGGCCGGCTCGGGCAGTGGCGTCCGCAATTGTGTTCGCACCACCTCTTGCAGCTGGCGCATGGCCTGGAGATCCGGCAGGGTATCCAGCAATCGATGAATATGCCCATGCTCGTCCAGCAGGGTCCGACTGCGGCTGAAGGTGAGCTGACTCACCCACCCGCACAGCAGGATCTTGAAATCGTTCGTCCACTGCATGGCCGCGTAATTTCCTGACTTTCCTTGCAGAATGGTCTCCAGCAGGGCCGGCGTGTACGCCTGCGGATCCTCCTTCACATGCAGGGTGACCACGGGGTTGGAGGCGTCCGGCGAGCTGAAATGCCCGGCCATGACCCGGATGATGTCCAGCTTGTCCGCATCGCGCACCACCTCTGCCAGACACCGCAGCACCGGGGAGATGCCCCGGGGCAGTTCGCGCCGGTTGTGCAGTATGACGGCCGCCTGCACCAGGCGCCGGGCCCGGGCCTCCATGCCTGCGCAGGCCCGCTCCTTGCGCAGATGCCGCGCCCCCAGGCGGGCGTGGTTTTCGGATTTGCCGTCGTGGAAGGTCTTGTACTGCATATATTGGGGAAACCGTCCAAAATCATGCAGCAGGCCCGCGGCCACACACAGGCGGCGCGGGGCATCGGGCAGGGCCAGGGACTCGGCAATGGCCCGGGCATTGGCCATCACCTGCCAGGAATGCTCGCGCTTGAGTTCAATGTTGAACGCATCTTCCGCCGACCCCTGACAGTGACGGGCCACGAAGGCCTCAAACACCTCCGCCAAATCCCCCAGCTCGGATTGGTGCAGCATGACTATTGCTCCGGCGTGCCGGATGACGCGGGAAGTTCCGTCGCCCCGGGCGGATTTTCTGCGGCCTTGGCGGCGGCTTCCGCATCCAGCAGGGCCTGGCGTTCGCGCGCTTCACGGGCCTTGGCTTCCTGGATGGTCTCCAGCCCTTCGGGACGCAGCCGCCCCCCGGGGCCGAACAGGGCACGCAGGTACAGGATCACACCGCCAAAGATGACGGCCACAAAGGCTATCTTGGCCACAAAGGGCCAGAAGCCCATGGGATACGCGGCGTCGAAGGGCCAGAACTCCCAGCCCGATGCGGCCGTGAGGGTGATGACGAGGGCTGTATGCATGGGATCTACGTGGTGCAGCAGGCCAGAATGGGTTGGTTTGGATGGACAGACGGACGATTGCGGACGGATGCGGAACACGCTCCCCGCATGGTGTAGCCCCTGGCGACGGCAAATGCAAGGGTCACAAGGGCAGGACCCAAATCCACACAGTATGCCATGTTTTTGCCCTTCCTGGCAATTGACGCCTCCGTCCATCCGTGGTTACTATGCGTCCTGCCTCATTTTTTGCACACATCCTTACCGGAGCAGGGTGCATGAAGTTCCTGATTGTTGATGACGACTTCGACAGCCGCAAACTGTTGCAGAAGATCCTCCATCCATTTGGCTATGTTGATATCGCCGTGGACGGGGAAGAAGGCGTGGAGGCCTTCCGCGCCGCCTGCAAGGAAGGCGAGCCGTATGATCTGGTGTGTCTGGACATCCTTATGCCTAACATGGATGGCCAGAAGGCCCTGCGCGAAATCCGCGAGGTGGAGCGCGAACTCTTGGGCGAAGGCTGCCGGCACGCCAAAGTCATCATGATCAGCGGGCTGGACGACAATCGCGAGGTGCACGACGCCTTTTTCCTGGGCGACGCAACTTCCTACATTGTTAAGCCCATCAGAAAGCAGCTGCTCCTGGAAGAAATCGCCGCCCTGGGCCTGACCTTGGCCCCCCTCGGCGAATAGCCTGCCCGGATCATACCCTTTCGGACGCGACGCCCATGCGCCGCCATGCGCCTGCGTATTGCACCCGCGCCGCGTCCGGGGGGTGACAAAAACTTCTCCACTTGCCCACTCAGACGGCTTGCAGTTGCGCCGCCGCGCACGTATGAAACGCCATGGGCCAGGATCACTCGCCGTGCTCGCCGGGGGACGCGTTTTCTTTTTCCTTATCTTTTAGGAGGAATGTATGATTCCTGATGATCTGCTGTACACCAAAACGCATGAATGGGTCCGCATGGAGGACGACGAAGCCGTGGTGGGCATCACCCATTTTGCCCAGTCCCAGCTTGGCGACCTCACCTTCGTGGAACTGCCCAAGGTGGGCGACACCGTGACCGCCGGCGAGGAAATGGGCTCCGTGGAGTCCGTCAAGGCGGCCAGCGAAATCTATTCCCCCGTGGATGGCGAGGTGGTGGCCGTGAATGAAGAGCTTGCGGATACCCCTGAAGCCATTAACGAAGATCCGTATGGCGAAGGTTGGATGGTGCGCGTGCGCGTGACTGGCGGCCAGCCCTCCGACGGCCTGCTCACGCCCGAGGAGTACGCCGAGCTGCTTGAAGAATAACCAAACCCAAAAGGATCGGCCACCTTCATGCCATACATTCCCCATACTCCTGAGCAGACGCAGGAGATGCTCAAGGTGGTGGGCGTGGCGTCCCTGGAGGCGTTGTTCCAGGACATCCCCGCCTCCATGCGGCCCAGGTCGTTCAACCTCCCCGACGGCATGAGCGAGCACGCCGTCTGCGCCCGGCTGGAAGAGCTGGCCCGCGCCAACAAGACGGACGTGATCAGCTTTCTGGGAGGCGGGTTCTACGACCATCATATCCCGGCCATCGTAGACGCCCTCTCCTCCCGCGGCGAATTCCTCACCGCCTACACGCCCTACCAGGCCGAGGCCTCCCAGGGCAGCCTGCAGGCCATTTTTGAATACCAGACCGCCGTATGCCGGCTGCTGGACATGGATTGCGCCAATGCCAGCGTATACGATGGCGGCTCGGCCCTGTTCGAGGCCTGCATGATGGCCGTGCGAGCCACCAAGCGCTCCCGCCTGGTGGTGGACGAGTGTCTTTCCCCCATTTATCGAACCATGCTGGCTACCTACACCACCAACCTGCAGTTGGAGCTGGTGACGGTGCCCCATGGCGGAGGCGTCTCCAACGTGCAGGCGCTAGTGGACGCCATGGACGACCGGACCGCCGCCATGGTGGTGCAGAATCCCACGTTCTTCGGCACCATTCATGATTACACCGCCCTCTTCGCCCAGGCCAAGGCCAAGGGCGTGGTGAGTGTGCTGGCCGCCTACCCGGTGCTGCAATCCATTCTGAAAACCCCGGGCCAGATGGGGGCGGATGTGGCCGTGGCCGAGGGCCAGAGCCTGGGCCTGCCCCTCTCCTTTGGCGGGCCGTACCTGGGCATCATGACCTGCTCGCGGGACCTCGTGCGCCAGATGCCCGGACGCATCGTGGGCCGCACCGTGGATCACCAGGGCCGCACGGGCTACGTGCTCACCCTGCAGGCGCGCGAGCAGCACATCCGCCGGGCCAAGGCCACGTCAAACATCTGTTCCAACCAGGCCCTGTGCGCTTTCCGGGCGTATGTCACCCTGTGTGTGCTCGGCCCCCAGGGGCTGGCCCGCATGGCGGAAGATGCCGTGGACAAGGCCCACTACGCCGCCACCCGCCTGGCCGCCCTCCCCGGGGTGCGGCTGCTTGCCGACGCGCCCTTTGGCAACGAATTTGCCGTGGTGTTGCCCAAAAACGCCCATGAGGTGGTGGACAAATGCGCCAGCCGTGGCCTGGTGCCGGGCTTCCCCCTGGGCGGCTACTATGCCGGGATGGAGCATGTCCTGCTGGTGGCCTGCACCGAAAAGACCAGCCGGGAGCAGATCGGCCACCTGGCAGAAATGGTGGGAGGCATGCTGTGAGAACCATCTTTGCCAAGTCCGTTCCCGGCCGCGCCGGCACCCTGCCCGATGCCCCGGCCGCGCCGGCCGCCGCCCATCTGCCCCAGGACCTGCTGCGTCCCGCCGCACCCCGGCTGCCCGAGGTCTCGGAGCTGGACGTCATGCGCCACGTGAGCGAGCTGTCCCGCCGCAACTTCGGGGTGGATACCAACTTCTACCCCCTGGGCTCCTGCACCATGAAGTACAATCCCCGCTTCATGGAATATGTGGCCAGCCTGGACGGCTTTACCAAACTGCACCCCCTCATGGCCCAGCTGCGTGGCGCCGGGCACTTTACCCAGGGCGCCCTGGAAGTGCTCTATGAAACCGAGCGGCTGCTGTGCGAAATCACCGGCATGGCCGCCTTCACCCTGCACCCCATGGCCGGGGCCCATGGCGAACTCACCGGCGTCATGTGCATCGCGGCCTATCATCGGGACAAGGGCAACCACAAGACCAAGGTCATTTGTCCGGACTCCGCCCACGGCACCAACCCCGCCACCGCGGCCCTGGCCGGCTACGACGTGGTGAACATCGCCTCCGTGGACGGCATGATCGATCCCGAACACTTGGAGAACGCCCTGGATGACGACGTGGCCGCGGTGATGATGACCTGCCCCAACACCCTGGGACTGTTCGAACATCACCTGGACCGCATTGTGGCCCTCACCCATGCCAAGGATGCCCTGCTCTACTACGACGGCGCCAACCTCAACGCCATCCTGGGCAAGATGCGCGTGGGCGACGTGGGCTTTGACGTGGTGCACCTGAACCTGCACAAAACCTTCGCCACCCCTCACGGCGCCGGCGGCCCCGGTGCAGGGCCGGTGGGCGTGGCGGAACGGCTGGCGCCCTTCCTGCCCATCTCCCGCGTGGTCAAGCTCAAGGATGGCCGGTTCTTTTTGGACTACGACTACCCCAAGTCCATCGGCTACATGGCCCCCTTTTACGGCAACTTCGGCGTGGTCTTGAAGGCCTATGCCTACATCCTGCGCCAGGGCCGCGAAGGCCTGACCCGGGTGAGCGAATATGCCGTGCTCAACGCCAACTACATGCGCAAGCGTCTGGAATCCCATGTGGAGATTCCCTATGACCGCATTTGCATGCACGAATTCGTGGCTTCGGCCGTGGCCCAGGCCAAGCGCGGCGTCAAGGCCCTGGATGTGGCCAAGGCCCTGCTGGACAAGGGGCACCATGCCCCCACGGTCTACTTTCCGCTCATCGTCAAGGAATGCCTGATGTTCGAGCCCACGGAGACCGAGAGCCGCGAAACCCTGGACCGCTTTGTGGATGATCTCATCGACATACTCACCCTAGCCGAAAGCGATCCCGCCGCCCTGCAGCACGCGCCGCACACCACTCCCGTGGGACGCCTGGACGAAACCAAGGCTGCCCGGGACATGATCCTGACCGACGACGCCTGAGACATCATGCCGGGGGAAGACCGTTCCGAAGAATGGCCTTCCCCCGTTCTCTCACCAAAGAATTTTGTTGAAATTGCAACGTGCTATCAAGACACTGATAGGGAAGCGCGCAAGGGGGAGGCGCCTTTTTCCAACAGGGATCCCCTCCCGAAACGCCCTTGGCATATGCCAAGGGGTATTGCCCTACTCCCCCAGCACCTGAGCCAGACGGCGCACCAGGGAGCGACCATCGGCCTCATCGGGCTGCAGTGGCAGATGACCCAGGATCCCCAGCCCCTCGGAGGCCTCATGAAAGGCGGCTTCGTCCCGCGGGTCCACCACGGCCACGTTGATGAGGGCATTGATGCGCAAGAGCTTGCCGGCGAACTCCAGGGGGGTGCCATCGGGCAAGGAATTGTCCAGCACTATGAGCTGTGGTGGGGTGTCTGCAGCCACGGCCAGGGCGGCCGCACCGCTGTCGGCATGGCGCAAGGTCTTGCCGCTGCTGCCCAACCCCTGAAGAAAGCCGGCCAGATCCGGCAGGCGGCTGGTAGCCACCAGAATGCTGTGCGTACATTGCGGCATGGGTGAAGATCTCCCGGACGCAGCCCCCTGCATGGCCCCGCCCTGCCAGGAGGAAATGGCTTCCCCCAGGGTATTCAGCGCCAGTCGGGCGCAATGCAGGTGATCGTTCGGCAGGCCTCCCAGACTTTCGTCCAGCTGTTCCGGCTCAATCCACAAGGCCTCCTCCACGGGCATGCCTTCCACCATGTCCCCCAGGGCCGTGGCGCAGGCAGTGGTGTACAGGCACCCGCGCACCAAGGCGTACATCTCGCGGATCACGTTGCCGTCCATGCGCAATTGCACCAGCATGGAATCCCCGCAGGAGCCGGTCATTTCGGCAATGCCGTCCGGCTCGGGCAGCATGCCCAAATGACGGCGGGACGCGAGTTTTTCCAACAACTGGGACGGTAACGAAGCCAACTCTTCTTCATCGGGAACATGGTGGGACATGCGGAGGATTCCTTGCCCTGCGGGGCTATTCGGTTTGAAAGCGGTCGTCGGACCGCACCGCCTTGGCCTCGTCGTGGCGCCGGGCCAGCCAGCCGATGCGCACGGCATCCACCGGCACATCGAACGACGGGACAAAGGGTTTTATATCCAGCAGGGGGCTGCCGTCCAGCATGTCCACGTCCTCCAGCAGCAGCCGCGTCTCCTCAATGCCAGCCAGCCGGACCACGGACAGGCCGATGGGATTGGGCCGACACGGCGCGCGGGTGGCAAAGACGCCGTGGGCCTCGGCGTCCAGAAACGGCGTGACCAGCATTTTGGCCGGGCCCACCTCGTGAAACACATACAGCAGTATCACATGACTAAAGCCTTCCAGGTGCAGGAGCCCTTCGCGGCAGCGCGGGGA
>JAIWOE010000190.1 GCA_020217165.1 Desulfovibrio sp.
TGCAGCTTACGGCGCGATTTGCCCTGCCGGAATGAGCTTCCTGAGCCTGTTCTTTTTGGAAAGTGGTTGTCCCTTTGCAAGAAAACGGGCATAGGTCGAGCATCTCTGTCCATTTTTTTCAAGGAGTCGACCATGCGACGCATCCGTTTTTTTTCCTTGCTGGCCTGTTTGCTGACGATGGTTTCTACTTCCGCCGCCCTTGCCCAGTCTGCCAAACCCTTCGACATCTTCTCACAGTCCACCCTGAACCAGGTGGTGCAGCGCGGCACCTTGAAGGTGGGCATGGAAGTGGAATTCTGGCCCTTTGAATACGCCGATGAAAAAGGTCAACCCACGGGCTTTGATGTGGAAATCGCTACCTTGATGGCCCAGGAACTCGGCGTGAAACTGGACATCCAAGACATGGAATGGACCGGCCTCATCCCTGCCTTGCAGGGCGGGCAGGTGGACATGGTCATCTCCGGCATGACCGGCACCCTGGAACGCGCCAAGTCCATCACGTTCTCGGATCCCTATTTCATCACCGGCCTGTGTGCGCTGGTGTCCGTGAAGCGTTCCCCCGACGTCACGGATGTGATGCAGCTCAACGCCAAGGGCAAGGTTTTGGCCGTCAAAACCGGCACCACCGCGGACCTCAAGGCCACAGCCATGTTCCCCCTGGCGGAAATCCGCCGCTTCAAGGATGAAACCGCCTGCGTGCGTGAAGTGGTGACCGGTAACGCGGACGCCTTCTTTTACGACCAGATTTCCATCCACAAGCACCAGCAGCAGAACCCCGACGCCACCAAGGCCATCCTGAAGCCCTTCACCTACGAGCCGTATTCCATCGCCATGCGCAAGGGCGATTTTGACTTCTGGAACTGGACCAACAGGTTCTTGCAGACCATCAAGGCGGACGGGCGTTACGACCAGCTCTACGACAAGTATTTTTCCGGACTGCCCAAGCCTGCCAACTAGTGTGATCTCCCTGGAATAAATTGATATTCCCATCGATTTATTTCAGGGAGGACTCTGGGGCCGCCAGCACGGCGGTCCTGCATGTTGCGTTTTTGGGGACACTTGCTTTGAGGACGCAACACTAGCCCAAGACACAGGACCATGTTGTGAACACCTTGCGAACGCGGCTGCTGGTTCGCGCCCTGCTGGGCGCCCTGGTGCTGCTCTTGTTGTGGCAGTTGCTGGGGGGCATCGAGTACGTCTGGAACTGGGAGGTGCCCTGGCGGTATCGCGCCCTGTACATGCAGGGCATGGTGTATACGGTGGTGGTCTCCGTGGCGGCCATTTGCCTGGGCCTGGTGGTGGGCATTGCCGCCGGCCTGGCCCGGGTCTGGCCCAACATGCTGCTGCAGGAAATAGCCGGTCTGTATGTGGCCTGCTTCCGGGGCACGCCCCTGCTGGTGCAGATTTACATTTTCTACTTTTGCCTAGCCGCGGTCATCCGTTTTCAAAACGCCCTGGTCATCGGCACGGTGTGTCTGGCGTGCTTTTCCGGGGCCTACATTGCCGAGATGGTGCGCGCGGGGGTGGAATCCATCGATGCCGGCCAGTGGGAAGCCGCGCGCTCCACGGGCATGCGCTATGGCCAGGCCATGCGGTACGTCATTTTTCCCCAGGCGTTCCGGCGCATCATTCCGCCGGTGACGGGGCAATTCGTGTCCCTCATCAAGGATTCCTCCCTGCTCTCGGTCATTGCCATGCGGGAGCTCACCAAGGCCTCGGAAGTGGTGAATGCCACCACCTACAAAACCTTCGAGGCCTACCTGCCCCTGGCGGTGCTGTATCTGCTGCTAACGTATCCCTTTTCCCTCCTGGCCCAGCATCTGGAGCGCCGCATGAGCAATGGCAGCGCCCGGAGCAAGAGCACCGGCGGCCCTGGCCGCGGAGGCGGGGACGTGTGGGGCTGATTATTTTCCGGGCTGCGGGTGGAGAGGGTTTGTCAGCGGGCGGGTTCTGGGGTAGAGAACACCCGTCTGCACCTCCGCAGGCTTGGCATGTGCGCACGGCGGGTGCGGCTTCCCGCCCGTCACCATCGAACCCAGAAGGAAGGCTTCTCCATGCAAAACAAGGTCATGCTCTACGCCTTGTCCACCTGCATTCACTGCAAGAACGCCAAAAAGTATCTCGAAGACAACGGCGTGGAATACGAGTTCTTGTACGTGGACAAGCTGGAAGGGGACGAACGCAAGGCTGTTATTGAAGAAATCAAGAAGCACAACTCCGCCTGCTCCTTCCCCACCATTCTGTTGGATGGCGGGGAGCGGGTGATCATCGGGTTCAAGCGCGATGAGTTGAAGGAGGCGCTCGGCATATGACACCGGAACAACTGCTTGAGACCTTGCGCAAGCTCCAGGAGCCCAAGGGCTACTATTTCAACAAGGACACGGAGATGACCCTGGCCTTGATGAACAGCCTGCTGGAGAACAAGAAGACCTACGGCTACATGAGCTGCCCCTGCCGCCTGGCGTCCGGAGACTACGAAAAGGACAAGGACATCATCTGCCCCTGCGTGTACCGCGAGGCGGACGTGCAGGACTATGGCGCCTGTTTCTGCTGGCTGTACGTTTCCAAGCCATGGAACGAGGAGAAGATCGAACATCAGTACGTGCCCGAACGCCGCCCACCAGACAAAGTGCTCTGAGCCTGGCTCGCGGCAACGGATCCGCATGACAAGCAACAGCCGGCAGGAACAGGCATCCTGTCGGCTGTTTTTTCATTCGGTGCGCCGGCTCACGGCCGGCCTTATACCCCTCACGTCCCCCCGAAGCCGATGGTGACGGTCTCACCCTCCACAATCACCGGCACCTGCCGCACGCCTTTGGTCACATCCAACAGCTTGGAAACATGGTTGGGATCAGCCTTCACGTCCACGTAGTGATGCTCCTTGTACGCCTCCCGGGCATTGGCGGTGTAGGGTCATCCTGCCTTGCCGTAAATGGTGATGCGTGTGCTGGCCATGGTCTCCTCCAAGGGGTCTATCGATTGAAGAGATTCTTATAATAGTACATATATAATAGATAATCATGATGGCAGCGTCAAGGAACCCCTTTGCGCGCAAGAATTGCCTTGCCGGGTGACGTGCCCAAACTCACACTGCGTTGACTCGCCAATCAACCGGGTGTAGGCCGCGGGGCATGCGCACCGATTTTCACACCCATGCCTTTCATCCCAAAATTGCGTCCAAGGTGTGCGAGCAGTTGCATGACCATTATGGCGCCTGCCCCGTGGGGGACGGCACCGTGGAAGATCTGCTCGCCCGGGCCCGGGCTGCAGGCATCGACACCGTGGTGGCCCTGTGCGCCGCCACCGTGCCGGCCCAGATGCTCCCGGCCAACGACTTTGCCATCCATCTGCAGGCCACCTATCCGCAAATCAGGGCCTTCGGCACCGTGCATCCGTATGCCGCGGGCTGGGAGCAGGAGCTGGACCGCCTGCGCGCCGCCGGCATCAAGGGCCTGAAGTTCCATCCGGAATTTCAGGGCTTCTGGATGGACGACCCCATGCTGTTGCCCCTGTTGGAGGCCAGCCAGGACTTCATTTGGATGTTCCATGTAGGGGATGTGGCTCCGCCGGAGCAGAATCCTTCCTGTCCCATCAAACTGGGGAAGATTCTGGACCAGTTCCCGGATGCCCGCGTGGTGGCCGCGCACCTGGGTGGATATCGGCAGTGGGAGTGCGCCCTGGAACACCTGGCCGGGCGGGATGTGTGGTTCGACACGTCCTCTTCCATGCCCTTCATCCGGCAGGAAACCCTCGAAACCATCTTTCGCAAGCACGACCCCGAGCGGATGCTGTTTGGCAGCGATTATCCGCTCTTTGATCCCACCACCTCCATGCGGGAGCTGGAAACGCGGCTGGGCCTGGACGAAGCTGCCCTGGAGGGCTGCTGGCGCAACGCGGAAACGCTGCTGGCGGGCTGAGCCCGCCAACAGCGCGTGCAGCAGGGGACACCTGTTCCCCCATGCGGGCGTGGTTATTGTCCCAGCCAGGCCTTGACCTGCTCCGGATGTTCGGCCAGCCATTTCTTGGCGGCGGCCTCGGGGGCCATGCCGTCTTCGATCCAGATCATCACTGTGGCCATGTCATCGGGAGACCAGGAGAAACGATCCAGGATGGCGTGCACCTCGGGCTTGTCCTTCTTGAGGTCCTTGCGCACGATGGTGTGGATGAACTCGTCGCCACCGTACACATTCTTGGGATCTTCCAGATACTTCAGCTTCCACTTGGCAAACTTCCAGTGGGGGGTCCAGCCGGTCACCGCCACCCATTGGTTGTTCTTGGTGGCGTCGGCCAGGGCGGCGGTCATGGTGGCGCCGGAGCCTTCCATCAGGGTCAGCTTGTCCAGCTTGTATTCCTCCAGGACCTTTTCCGTCTTGGACATCAGGCCTGCACCGGGGTCGATGCCCACGATCTGGCCCTTGAATTTGTCCGCATGGGCGTTCAGTTCCTCAATGGAGCTAATGGTCACGTAGTCTGGCACCACCAGACCAATGCGCGTGCCCGTGAGGTTGGGGCCAAGGTCTTCCACCTTGTCCTTCACCTTGTCCAGGTAGTGGCCGTGGGTGGTGGGCAGCCAGGCGGCCACCATGCCATCCACGGAATTGTCGCTGGCCAGGGCCTGCCACATGGCCGCCGCGCTCACGGGGGTGATGTCCACGGTGTAGCCGGCCTGCTCCAGCAGGGCCTTGACCACATTGGTGGAGGCCACTTCCGAGGACCATTCCACGTACACCAGATTGACGGGACCCTTGGCCTGCGCCGTCCGGACCACGCCGGGAAGGGAAAGGGAAAGGGCCAGGGTGACCATGAGCAGCTTGAAGACGAGTCGTTGCATGCGATCTCCTGTGTTGCAGGGTTGTTGCAGAGAAAAAGTTGGACGGATCAGGCCTGGGTGCTGCGGCCCACGCGCTGGAGAATGCGGTCCAGAATGACGGCCACCACCACAATGCAGATGCCGGCCTCAAAGCCGCTGCCCATTTCCAGCCGCTGGATGGCCTTCCAGACTTCACCACCCAGGCCCTTGGCGCCGATCATGGCCGCGATGACCACCATGGAGAGGGCCAGCATCACCGTCTGGTTCACACCGGCCATGATGGTGGGCGCGGCCAGGGGCAGCTGCAGCTTGACGAGCTTCTGCCAGCGGCTGGAGCCGAAGGCCTCGGCGCATTCCACCAGTTCCCGCGGGGTCTGGGTAATGCCCAGGCAGGTCAGGCGGATGGCTGGCGGCATGGAGAAGATGACCGTGGAAAAGATGGCCGCCACCTTACCCAGGCCGAAAAACGGAATGGCGGGGATAAGGTACACAAAGGCGGGCATGGTTTGCATCATGTCCAGCACGGGCATGATGGTTTTGTTCGCCGCGCGAGACATGGCCGCGGCAATGCCCAGGGGAATGCCCAGGCCGATGGCCAGACAGGTGGCCACGCTCACCAGGGCCAGGGTGGAGACCATGGCCGACCATAATCCCAGATTCCAGATGAGCCCCAGCCCCGCGGCAGAGACCAGAGCCAGCCGCGGCCGGCGGGTGAGCCGCCAGATGCCCGCCACGGCCAGCAACAGAAACGCCCAGGGTGGCAGCCACAGCAGGCCGCGTTCCAGCAGGGCCAGTCCGTGGCCTGCCACCACGGAAAACGCCTTGGTGGCAAAGGCAAAATGGGTGGAACACCAGTCCAGCAGGGCTTCTATGCCCGTTCCCAATGGCACGCGCCAGCTCATGCGGCCCTCCCGCGTTCGGCCATGGCTCCCAGGAGGGTGCCGCGGACAATGACGCCCTTGAGCCGCCGGTCGTCATCCACCACGGCCAGGGGGTAGGGCAGGTTGTAGATGATCTGAATGAGCTCGGTGGCCGGGGTGTTCAGGTCCACGTACCTGCAATCCATGCAGATTATTTCCCCAAGGTCCTTCTTGCCTTCCTCCACCAGCCGGGCGCAGTCCTCGGCCTTCACCACCCCCACCAGGCGGTGTTCCTTGTCCAGCACAAAAAGGTTGGACATGCCGGAGAGGCGCATCTTGCGCAGGCAGCTGCGGGGGCCGTCGTGATGGATGTAAGCCACGGCCTCGGTCCGCTTCATGACCGATTCGGCCGTCAGCACCTTGGTGATGTCCACCCCTTCCACAAACCGTTCCACGTATTCGTTGGAAGGGTTGGTGAGGATTTCCTCCGGCGTGCCCATCTGCACGATGGCGCCGTCTTTCATGAGCACGATGCGGTCGCCCAGCTTGAGGGCTTCGTCCAGGTCGTGACTCACGAAGACGATGGTCTTCTGCATGGCCTTCTGCAGGGTGATGAGTTCGTCCTGCATGTCCCGCCGGATGAGGGGATCCAGGGCGCTGAAGGCTTCGTCCATGAGCAGGATGTCCGGGTTCAGGGCCAGGGCCCGGGCCAGGCCCACGCGCTGCTGCATGCCCCCGGAAAGCTGTCGGGGCATCATGTCGCCATGGCTGCCCAGCCCCACCTGCTCCAGGGCGGCCTGGGCCAGGTCGCGCCGCTTGGCTGGGTCCATCCCCTGGATTTCCAGTCCGTATTCGGCGTTCTGGCGCACGGTGCGATGGGGAAAGAGGGCAAAATGCTGGAAGACCATGCCCAGCTTGGCCAGGCGCATCCGCCGCAGGGCCTCGCGGTCTAGGGAGGTGATGTCTTCACCGTCAATGAAAATACGGCCGGCGCTGGGTTCGATGAGGCGGTTCAGGCAGCGCAGCAGGGTAGACTTGCCGCTGCCCGAAAGCCCCATGACCACCACGATTTCACCGGCGTCCACATGGAAGCTGGCATCGCGGACCCCCACGGCGCAGCGGGTTTTCTGAAAAATTTCATCTTTGGATGCGCCCTGCCTGAGCAGGGCCAACCCGCGTTCGGGATGGTTCCCGAATACCTTGGACACGTGTTCAATGTGCAACTTGTGCATGGTTCGTCTCGGGAGCCGGCGGCGCGGGCCTGGGGCGCAACATCAGGCGGGCGGAGACGGCTCGGGGCGCGCAATGCACCAAAATAGCAGTGAATAAAAGAGCCACGCAGCACCGAAAAGCACGGATGCAATGCCGGTGCAGCAGAAAAGCGCCATGTGGCA
>JAIWOE010000191.1 GCA_020217165.1 Desulfovibrio sp.
GGATGATCTCATCCGTTTCCTCCACGGTCCGGGCCAGGGCTTCCTGGCACAGGGTGAGGTTGCTGGTTTCCATGAGGGCCAACTCCAGGCGGTTGCGCATGCGGGTCAGGGGACTGCGCAGGTCGTGGGCAATGTTGTCGCTCACCTGGCGCACGCCGCCCATGAGCTGCTCGTTCTGATCCAGCATTTCGTTCAGGTTGGCGATGAGCTGGTCAAACTCGTCCCCGGTTCCCTGGACGGGAATGCGCCGGGAAAAGTTGCCGGCCATGATCTCCAGGCTGGTTTTGTTGATGACGTCCAACCGCCGGAGCATCTTGCGGCTCATGAACACGCCGCCAGCCAGGCCCAGCACCACCGTCAGGGCCAGCCCGTAAAACAGGGACTTGATGATGCGCCGCTGGATGTCCGTTTTTTCCGAAATGTTGCGACCAACCAGGAGATGGAAGTTGCCGGTGAGCAGAAAGTGGCGGGCCATGGCCATTTCCGGCCGGCGACGGGGCCGCTCCAGGGTAAAGGTGAGCCAGCCCGATTCCGTCAGCTCCACCTCGGGCCATTGGTCCAGGTTGCCGGCCAGGGGGGAATAGTCCGGCTTGGCCAGCAGGTACAGGGAGTCCCGGTTTTCTTTGTCTGCCGTGCGTTCATTGATGACCTGGATGAGCCCGGCCAGGCCCAGCAGTTCATAGCGGTCCCGCAGGCCTTGAATTTCCGCGCTGATGGTGGCCACGGTCTGCCGCTCCATGAAGCCGGCTGTGGTCCAGTAGATGAAATACAACAGCAGCACGGCCGAGGCGCCGAACACGCACAAAAAGAGCATGGCCAGCCGAAAGGTGGAAGAGCGGAGGAGGCGGGCGGGAATCACGGGGGTGGTGGGGGTGCTCGGTGCGGTTCATGGAAAAGGGAGACGCCTGCGTCGGGGACACGGCGAACCACAGTACCCTTGCCGGGGCGTCTCGTAAAGACGGGCCGGGCCCATCATGGCCTTCCGCTCGGCATGCAGTGCCAGCCCCCGGGCCAAAGGCTGCAGCAAGCGGACGCTACTCCGCAGGTTCTCGCACGGTGTAGCCCACGCCGCGCACGGTGTGCAGCAGGGGTTTCTGGAATCCTTTGTCGATTTTCTGCCGCAGCCTGGAGATGTGGACATCAATGACGTTGGTCTGCGGGTCAAAGGCGTAATCCCAGACGTTTTCCAGCAGCATGGTGCGGGTGACCACATGCCCGGCATGACGCATGAGGTATTCCAGCAGGGAGAACTCCTTGGGCTGCAGCTCCACCACCTTGCCGGCCCGGGAGACCTTGCGGGCAATGAGGTCCATTTCCATGTCCGCCACCTTCAGGCGTGTCACCGCCGCACCGTCCTGGCCCCGGCGCAGCAGGGCTTCCAGCCGGGCCAGCAGTTCGGAAAAGGCGTAGGGTTTGGTCAGGTAGTCGTCCCCGCCGGCCTTCAGGCCGGTCACGCGGTCGTCCACCTCGCCCAGGGCAGAAAGGATGAGCACTGGCGTCATGTTGCCGGCAGAGCGCAGGGTGCGCAGGATGGTCAGCCCATCCACGCCGGGCAGCATGCGATCCATGACGATGGCATCGTAGTTCTCGCTGGCAGCCTTGAACAGGCCGTCCTTGCCTTCGGCGGCGTGGTCCACGGTGTAGCCGCTTTCCTTGAGTCCTTTGGCCATATAGGCCGCGGCTTCCATATCGTCTTCCACGACGAGAATGCGCATGGGCAGGCTCCTTGCAGGGTGGTGGATTCGTGGCACCGGGCGCACTGCATCCGTTTGCCCCAGGACTATACAACATTCTCCTGCAAGCGCAAGCGGATGCGTGGACATATGAACAGAGCGTAACGTGTTTTGACGGGCGTGCCCGGGATGACATCCCCATGCCTTTGGTGTACACCACGCAGGCATAATGCGATTCTGCGCAAGGAGCAAGGCATGCATCTGAAAAAACGTGTTCTGGTGACTGGCGGCGCCGGCTTTCTCGGCTCTCATCTGTGCGACGTGCTGTTGAACGCCGGTTGCGAAGTCCTCTGCGTGGACAATTTCTACACCGGCTCCAAACGCAGTATTGAACACCTGCTGGACAACCCGGACTTTGAAATCATCCGGCACGACATCACCTTCCCCCTGTATGTGGAAGTGGACGAAATCTACAACCTTGCCTGTCCGGCCTCGCCCATCCATTACCAGTCCGACCCGGTGCAGACCACCAAGGTGTGCGTGCACGGCTCCATCAACATGCTGGGCCTGGCCAAGCGGGTGAAGGCCAGAATTCTGCAGGCCTCCACCTCGGAAGTGTATGGCGACCCCGCCATCCATCCGCAGCCGGAATCCTACCGCGGGGACGTGAACCCCATCGGGGTGCGCTCCTGTTACGATGAAGGCAAGCGCTGTGCGGAAACGCTCTTTTTCGATTACTGGCGGCAGCACAAGCTGCAGATCAAGGTGGCCCGCATCTTCAACACCTACGGCCCGAATATGCACCCCAACGATGGCCGTGTGGTGTCCAACTTCATCATTCAGGCGCTGCTGGGCAAGGACCTCACCGTGTATGGCGATGGCAGCCAGACGCGTTCCTTCTGTTATGTGGATGACATGATCAACGGCTTCGTGCGGCTCATGCATTCGCCGGACGACTTCACCGGCCCCGTGAACCTGGGCAACCCCGGCGAATACACCATCAAGGAAATTGCGGAAAAGGTGGTGGACCTGACGGGGTCAAAGTCCAGGATCATCCACAAGCCCCTGCCGTCGGATGATCCGCGCCGCCGCCAGCCGGATATTACCCTGGCCCGGGAGCAGCTGGGCTGGGAGCCCCTGGTGCAACTGGAAGAAGGCCTGCGCAAGACCATCGCCTATTTTGATGACCTGCTGCAAAGCTGCACCCGCCAGGATGTGCAGAACCGCAATGTGCTGGAAGCCATCCTTGGCTACCACCTGCCCAAGGGTCCAGGCGTGTGCTGAAACCAATAGGCTAAAACCAGGGCAGGGGGCTTGGCCGGCGGCTCAGCAATTCAAATGGCATATGCCGGCCACGCCCTTGACGGGCAGAATGAAGGCAATGCCGGCGCCGGGTTTTTCGAGGTTGCCGGCATCCACGATGGCCTGGAGCACCGTGCGGCTGATGTCTTCCGGCACCAAGGTGATGATGAGTTCCTTTTCCGGTTCAATGGAAATACCCAGGATGGACTTCAGTTCCCGAACGCCCGTGCCCCGACCAAACACCACGGTGCCGCCGTGGGCGCCGGCCTTCTTGGAGGCCTTGACGATGACATCGCTGCGGCCGGTGTCCACGATGGTGACGATGCAGTCGAAATTCTCCAGCAGCTTCATGCGCTGTTGCTCCTTGTGCGCGAGATGAGGATGCCCAGGGTCATGACGGCCAAAATGGGCGCCAGGGCCACCAGTGCGATGAGCCCAAACCCGTCGGACAGGGGATCGCGTCCGCCCATGGCGTCCGCCGCGCCCAGGGCCACGGCCATGACAAAGGTCACCGTCATGGGGCCCGTGGCCACCCCGCCAGCATCAAAGGCCGTGCTGATGAACGCGGGGGAGGAAAACCGCGTCATGAGCAGGGCCAGGGCATAGCCGGGAACCACTATCCACAAAATGGGCAGGCCCAGCAACAGCTTGAGCATGGCCAGGGCCACAAAGACCCCCACCCCCACGGAAAGCGTCCACAGCACAGGCCCCTGCCGTACGGTACCGCCGGAGGCCTTTTCCATTTCTATGGCCAGCACCCGCACTGCCGGCTCCGCCGCCGTGGCCGCCAGGCCAAAGAAAAACCCCGTCGGGACCAGCACCCAACGCCATGATTGCCCGCCAATGATGCGCCCAATCTCGGTGCCGGCCGGCAGGAACCCCTGGGTAACGCCTTGCAGAAACAGCGCCAATCCCAAAAAGGAGAACAGCACCCCTAGCAAAATGCGTTTGACTTTTTCCGCAGAAAGACGCAACGAGCGCATCTGCATGTACAAAAAAAACGCCAGCAGGGGCGCAAAGGCTGTCAGCAGTTCCAGGGCCACATGGCGCATGTCCAGAAAGTCGAGCAGCACGTTCATCCGTAATACATCCCCAGCAGCATCACCCCCAGCACCGGCCCGATGGACGCCAGGCCCACCAGCCCAAAGCCGTCGCTGAAGGAACTCTTCCCGCCCAGCACGCTCACCGCGCCCATGCCCAGGGCCAGGATAAATGGCACCGTGACCGGGCCAGTGGTCACGCCGCCGGCATCAAAGGCGATGGGCAGAAAGGCATCCGGTGTGAAAAATGCCAGGAGCAGCACCAGGGCATACCCGACCATGAGCACCCGGGCCATGGGGATGCCCACCAGGATGCGCAGCACCGCACCGGCCACGCACAAGCCCACGCTCAAGGCCACCACCCCGATGAGCAGGGCGCGCGGCACCAGGCCGTCGGAAACAAAATCCACCTGATGCGCCAGCACGCGCACATCCGGTTCTGCTACGGTGACCACCGTTCCCAGCAGGAAAGCCATGAACAACAGATACGGGACACTGCCAGACTTGGGCAGCTCCGCACCGATGCGCTCGCCCATGGGCAACAAGCCGGACTTGACGCCCAGCAAAAAAAGGAACAATCCCGCACTGACGAACAATGCGCCCAGCAGAAAACGGGCGAAGGTTTCCCAGGGCATGTGCAGGAGGCTCACTTGCAGCACGCACACCATCAATGAGATGGGTAGCACCGCAAGCAGCACCTCACGAATCAGGTGCAGAAGTTCTTTTGACACACGCCCAATCAAACACATATACACCCATGTGTCCAGTCTCTCATGAAATTGTAAGGTTCCCGGAGGAAACGTGCCGCACATCCCGCTGTTGCCGGAACTCATCGCCGTGTTCGGGTGCTGCATCATTGCAATTTTTCTGTGCTTCCGGATGAAGCTGCCTGCAATTGTGGGGGTGCTCATCACCGGCGTGCTGGTGGGCCCCGGTGGATTCGGCCTGATAAGCGATGTGCATGCCGTTGAATCCATTGCGGAACTCGGCGTCATCCTGCTCATGTTCACCATCGGCCTGGAACTCTCCCTGGGAGAGCTCAAAGCCTTGAAAAAACCCGTGCTCGTTGGCGGCGGGCTGCAGGTGGTCTTCACCATCGCCCTGATTTTCGAGCTGGGCCTGAATCAGGGTTTTGAGACCGGTTCGGCCATCCTGGCCGGGTTCCTGGTGGCGTTGTCCTCCACGGCCATTGTCATCAAGCTGCTGCAGGAACGCTCGGAACTGGCGGCGCCGCACGGGCGCGTCATGCTGGCGGTATTGATTTTTCAGGACATCATTGTCGCACCCATGATGCTTCTGACGCCGTTTCTGGGGTCGGATTCGCCGGACCTGGGCCGCTCCCTGATGCTCCTGGGGTTCAAGGCCGTGGGCGTGATGGCGGTGGTGTGGTTCCTGGCCAAGTTCGTGGTGCCGCGGCTGTTGCTGGCCGTGCTGCGCACCCGCAGCCGGGAGCTGTTTTTGCTGAGTGTGCTGGTGCTGTGCCTGGCCATCGCCATGTTCACGGCCTGGGTGGGGCTGTCCATCTCCCTGGGGGCCTTCCTGGCCGGTCTCATCATCGCCCAGACGGATTACGCCCTCTCGGCCCTGGAAGGGGTGCACCCGTTCCGGGACGTGTTTACCAGCCTGTTTTTCGTCTCCATCGGCATGCTGCTGGACGTGCAGTTCATGCTGGACAACCTGCCCCTGGTGCTGGGCGCGGCAGCAGCAGTGCTGCTGTGCAAGGCCGTGGTGGCCGGTGGCGCCACGGTGGTCCTGGGCTACCCATTGCGCATCGCCGTGCTGGTGGGGATGGGCCTTTCGCAGGTGGGGGAATTCTCCTTTGTGCTGGCCAAGGTCGGTTCCGACGCTGGGCTGCTGACCACTGAGCACTACCAGCTGTTCCTGGCCATCAGCATCCTGACCATGTTGACCGCGCCGTTTTGCATTGCCGGTTCGCACCGGGTCTCGCGCTGGGTCAGTGAACTACCCGGCCTGGGGGCGTGGCGGGAGCGCTCCATGGTGCAGGATGAGCCCAAATCCACCCTCAAGGATCACGTGATCATCGTGGGCTTTGGCCTGGGCGGCCGGCAGCTGGCCCAGGCGGCCAAGTCCTCCAATATTCCGTATTGCGCCGTAGAAATGAACCCGGACACCGTGCGCACGGAAAAGGCCAAGGGCGAACCCATCAGCCATGGCGATGCCGGCCTGCCCGAAGTCCTCAAGCACCTGGGCGTGGAGCAGGCCAAGGTGGTGGCCGTGGTGGTGGCAGACCCCATCTCCGCCCGCCGGGTCACGCAGGTGGCAAAATCCCTGAATCCGGAAATCCGTCTGGTGGTGCGTACGCGCTACGTGGCCGAGGTGGAGCCCCTGCGGCACATGGGGGCGGATGATGTGGTGGCCGAGGAATTCGAGACGGCCATTGAAGTCTTTGCCCGGGTGCTGCGAGCCTACCTGGTGCCGCACGTGACCATTGAACGCTACGCCCGGGAGGTGCGCCAGGAGGGCTATGAGCTGCTGCGCCGTGGCCAGCCAGTCCATAACCCATTGCATACGCTAGACAATTCATTTTCTGGCTTCGAGGTCAGTGGCCTGACAGTGGAGGAAGGAGCCGTGCTGGATGGCCAGACCCTGGAAGAAACCGGCCTGCGCAAACGCCATGGCCTGACCGTGGTGGCCGTGCAGCGCGGCGGGGAGTTGTTTGCCAACCCCGACGGCGCCTTCCGGCTCCAGGCAGGGGACGTGGCCTATCTCTTCGGATCCCAGAAGGATGTGGCCTCCCGCGTGGGCCTCTTCGAAGTCCGCCACAAGGCCTGGGCCTAGGAGGCATCTCCCGTATTTATTGTTGCAATTCCAAAAAGTTACTGCATAACTTATATAAATAAGCACGAGGGGAATCATCCGTTCCAAAGGATTTTCCCCTCGAACCTCAGACGGTTGGAAGCACAGGCTTACGTCCTGACAACTTTGGTGGCCAGCTGCATGCTGGTGACCACATCCAGCATGTTCGTGGTTTCGCCCACGGCCTTGGTGGCCATAAGCCCAAAGTGTTCCAGGCAGGTCCC
>JAIWOE010000192.1 GCA_020217165.1 Desulfovibrio sp.
ATCTGTCCCAGACCTCCATCAACAACGTGTCGCCCGCGGTCACGGCCCGAGCATGCTCGGTTTCAGCCAGGGTCCGGCACCCGGCCGTCTCGGCCATGGCCTGATGTACGGCTGCCAGCCGGGTTCGCGCAGCATGCAGACGGCCGGCATCGCCGCAGGCCTTGGCCAGATGCCGGATGGCTTCCAGCACGTCCAGGGACGGCAGGAATGCCCCCTGGCGGGTTCGCACGGCCAGGGCTGCGGCCGGGTCCCCGCGCTGCTCCCACCATCCGGCCAGCATGGCGTATCCTTTTTCCCAGGCGGGTTCCATCTCCAGCATGGCTTCCAGGCGTTCGGGGCGCGGGTCGGCCTTCCAGGCGGCGACCACGGCCCGCTCCCGGTCAGGCCCCAGCCGCAGGACGGGATCCAGCCACGGCGTGAAGTGCAGCACGTAGCCATCCTCGGCGGCGAGGCGATGCAGGTCCGGCCGCAGCAGCGTTCCGCAACGCTCGCGCAGCAGGCGGCTGTTTTCGAGTTCACGGGCAAAGCGGCCCGGGCTCTGGTGTTCGGCATGGATCAGACTGGCCTGGGGCAGCACGGTGAAGTGCCTGCCCGAAGCCGCAGCCCGGGCGCAGAAATCCACATCCTCCATGCCGTTCACATAGCCCTCGAACAGGCCGTCCAACTCCAGAAAATCCTGCCGGGACACGGCCATGGCCGCGGCGGTGATGCACTGCAGCCGCCTGGACCTGCGGGCGATCCCGTGGCCGGCCGGGTACAGGTGGTACGGGTGCACGCATTTGATGGAGTGGGCCACGGCCACGCCCACATGCTGCAGGCGCCCTGTTTCCGGATACACCAGGGTGGGCCCGGCGCCGGCCAGGGAGGGGTCCGCCTCCAGGGCCGCCAGGCAGGGTGTGAGGCAATCCCCGGTCCACAGGGTGTCGTTGTTCAGCAAGAACAGCCAGTGCCCGCGGGCCGCCCGGGCAGCCCGGTTCACGGCCGCCGCAAAGCCGCGGTTCCGGGGCTGCACCAACAGGGAGAATGCCTCGCCAAACAGCGCCGCGCCCAGGGCGGGCAACTCGGCAGGGGTCTCATCCGTGGAGCCATCGTCCACCACCAGCACCTCGAACCAGTTGCCGGATATCTGCTGCGCCAGGGACCGCAGGCAGTCCCGGGTGCAGGCCCAGCGGTTGAACACCGGGACGATGATGCTGACTCGAACGGCCATGCCTGGTGCGATCCCCCTACCCCTTGCGTTTGACGAGCATGAGGGTCAGATAATGCGGCGAATCTCCCAGGCTGTCCAGGTCCCGGCTCCAGTGTTCGCCCTCCAGGCCCAGCCGGGTGAAGGCGGCGGAGGTCTCCGCGCAACCGCCCTCGGCCACCACCTGTTTCAACTCCTTGTAATTTTTATACGCCTTGAGCACGGCCACGTTGGGCGCCGCATTCAGGGCTGCCTTCAAGGCCTCTCCGCCGGCCACACCGGGCAGTACCAGCAGTGGTTCTCCGGCCTCGGCCAGGGGCATGACGGCCGTGGCGGCTGCCTGCTGGAAAGACGTGACACCCGGCGTGGCCGCCAGCCGGGCCTGGGGGTACAGGGCCGCCAGGGTGCGCGCCAAATAGCCGAAGGTGGAGAACAGCAACGGATCTCCCAGGGTGAGGAACGCGGCGTTCTTGCCGGTGGCCAACACCTCGGCCACGGCGTGGGCGTTGGCCTCCCAGGCGGCCTTCAGGGCGGCGGAATCCGCGGTCATGGGAAAGGGCAGCCGCGTGACGGGCGTGTCCGGCTTCAGGTGCGGCCGGGCAATCTCCAGGGCGTGAGAAAAATCGTTTTTGGTGGAAGACGCCGCAAACACCGCCTCCACCTGGCCCAGCAGGCGCACGGCCTTGAGGGTCAACAATTCGGGATCGCCGGGCCCCACCCCCAGCCCGTGCAGCACGCCCCAGGGCCTGGATGCGGTGGACAAAGCCGTGCCGGTCATTGCGCACCTCCATGCAGCCAGCGGGCCAGCTCCTCCACGGCTTCCACAGCGCCCGGGCCGGTGCGGGCGAACTTCTGGCCTTCCACCACCAACACGCGCTGGTGTTTTACACAATCAAGATGTTGAAAATGCGGACGATTCACATACGGCTCCGGATTGGGGTTCATGGGCCCGCGCTGCATGAGGCAGACCTGCGGATTCAACCGCAACAAGGTTTCCTCGCTCAGACGGACGTGGCGGGCGTCCTCAGTTACCACCTGCCGGCCGCCGGCGGCTTCCACAATGTGGCTGGCCAGGGAGCCCCGGCCGGCCACCAGGAGGTTGGGATAGCGGATCTCCACCAGCACCGCCGGCCGCTCCAGGTTCTGCGTCCGGCGCTGCACGGCCGCCAGCCGGTCCCTGAGATCCTGAATGCGCCGGGCCCCTTCCTGCCCTGCGTCCACCAACAGGGCCACCCGCTCCATGGTCGCAAACAGGGCGGGGAAGTCGTCCATCACAAAGGCGGCGGTGGGGATCTGCAAGGCCTCCAGGGCAAGGAGGGGCTCCCCGGCCTCCTCCCGGCCGGCATGCTGGAGCACGAGATCCGGCCCGAGGGAGAGGATCAGCTCCAGATTTGGCCGCAGGTGCGTGCCGACAGCCGGTACGTGGGCCAGGGCCGGCGTTTCGTCGTCGGCAGTGGTCCGGCCGGCAATGACCCTGCCCATGCCCAGGGCCAGGAGCACATCCGAAAGCCCGCCATGCAGGCAGACGATGCGCCGGGCGGGCTGATGCAGGCGGACTTCCACCCCGCGGTCATCAGTGATGCCGACCGGCTGGGACCAAAGTTCGCAGGGCGGCAGGCACATCGCCAGGAGCAAGAGCCACTTGAGGCAGGCCCAGGAGCGGATGCTCCATGACCACGAGGGGTGTTTCATAAACGAATTCCAGGGCGGATTGACGCAGCACCTGCTGCGGCGGCCCGTCCAGCACCAGCCGTCCTTGCTTGAGGAACAGCAGGCGGTGAAAGTACAGTGCCGCCAGGTTGATGTCGTGTAGCACGCAGACCACGGTCACGCCGGCGGCGTGGCGCTGCTGCAGGACCTGGAGCAGCGCGGCCTTGTGGGCCAGGTCCAGGCTGGCCGTGGGCTCGTCCAGCAAGACAAGGGGGGTCTGCTGGCACAGGGTGCGGGCAATGCAGGCCCGCTGCAGCTCCCCACCGGACAGGCGCAGGGCTTCGCGGTCCGCCAGATGGAGGACGTCGGCCTGCAGCATGGCATCCACGGCGGCTTCGCGGTCACGACGGGAAAGGCCGGACCAGAAAGAGGTATATGGATGACGACCCATGAGGACGAGATCCCGCACCGTGCACCCCGGCGGGGCCTCCAGCTGCTGCGGCAGGCAGGCCACCCGCCGGGCACGCACCGCAGGCGGCAGCCGATGCACCGGCGCGCCATCCAGCAGCATGGTCCCGGCCTGGGGCGCCAGCAGGCCGGCCATGGCCTTGAGCAGAGTGGATTTGCCGCTGCCGTTGGGTCCCAGCACGGCCACCAGCTCGCCCTTGCGCAAGTGCATATCCAACCCCTGGAGCACCGGTCGCCCCTGCGCGCCCTGGGCACCGTGGAGCCCATGGGGTCCGTGATGCCCGCAGGCAAAGCCCTGGCAGCGGATCATGCCGGCCTCCGCACCGGGCCGCGCCCCAGCAGCATGCAAAAAAACGGTCCGCCCAGCAGCGCCGTCACCACGCCCACGGGCAGTTCCATGCCGCCGGTGTCCGTGGCCAGGAGGGTCCTGGCCAAGACATCCGACCACACCAGAAGCACGCCGCCGCCCAGGGCCGAGGCAGCCAGCAGACTGCGCGACCGCGGCTTGAGCCAGAGCCGGAAGGCATGGGGCGCCACCAGCCCCACAAAGCCGATAATCCCGGACACGGCCACCGCCGCCGCCGTGACCATGGTGGCTCCGCACAGCAGCAACAGGCGGATGCGCGGGGCGTCCACCCCCAGGAGCATGGCCTGCTCCTCCCCCAGGGCCAGGAGATCCAGCTCCCGGGCGTAGCGGGCCAGGATCAGCCCTCCCACCACAAAAAACGGCAGAAACAACGCCACGTGCCCCCAGCCACGGCCCTGCAGGCTGCCCATGATCCAAAAAACCATGGCCCCCACCGCTTCCTCATGGACGGCTTTTACCAGGGTGATGCAGGCCGCCAGCACGCTAGACACCACCACCCCGGCCAACACCAGGGTTTCCCGGGAAAGGCTGCCTGCCCGCCTGCCCAGGAGCAACACCGCCGCCAGGGTGGACAATCCTCCCAGAAGGGCCGCCAGGGGAAGCGCGGACAGGGACAGGCCTGCGAGATACGGCGCGAGCCCCGCAAGGGCGCCCAGCTCCTCCAGGCGTACGCCCAGTCCAATGACCAGGGTGGCCCCCAGGGCTGCGCCGGCGGAGACCCCCAGGGTGAACGGATCGGCCAGGGGATTCTGCAGCACGGCCTGGAACGTGGCGCCGGCCATGGCCAGGGCCGCACCCACGCCCAGGGCCAGCACGGCGCGCGCCAAGCGCAGATCCACCACCACGGCGCGCACGGCATCGGGCAGGGCCGAGGCATCCATCAGTCCCAAGGCCCCGCCCACGGCCGTGGCAACATCCTGCATGTCGATGTTCCAGGGGCCAATCACGCAGGAAGCCAATACCGATGCCACGGCACAGAGCATGAGGAGGAGCCAGAGCCCGTTACGCACCATGGCGCTCCGGCCGGAAATGCCCGGCTGGCAACCGTAACTTCGCAGGGTGGGTGAACACGGTATAATCCGGGGCGGGACACTTGATGCCCGGCGAGACGGAAGCAACAACGCGCCCGCGCACGCCGCCAGGGCAATGCACGCGCTGCTGCAGGCCGGACACGTCGCGGCAGGCAATAGCCCCGTTGCCCGCGCGATGGCACATGCACCTCCAGGCAGGTCTTCCGGCTCGCCCAACCTGCCCCGGCCTTCCCAGGAGTGTTCCCAGTGGCGTCGTATCACAGGGGCAGGCGTCTCAAGGGCTTACGGCGGCGGGTCCGCTCCCGGATCGCACGGGATTCCCTATCAAGCCAATGGCGCCTGGAGGCGAGAAACGTGCAGACGCTACGACCATTGCCGCGGCATTGTCAATGCGCCATTACAGTCTTGACAGGATCGCAATGGCGCATGTAAAAATAACTGGTAAGAATGATTGCTTTTTCTAGAACAGCTCTACATCTTCTCTATTGCAGGGATGCAGGCAGTCCAAAGGAGCTTCTCATGAAAACGTTGTGCCTGTGCAGCGCCTTCCTGCTGCTGAGCCTGAGCCTCTGCAGCGCGGGCTTCGCCTATCAGGAGTATCGGGACAACCAGGGCCTGTTCAAACGCGGCTGCTACATCGACGACTCAAGATACATCGAAGAAAGCAACCAAGTCTGTGGCAGCTGCCGTAACAGCGGCTACCAAGTCTGCTGCAACGCTTTTTCGCAGACCAACTCCTACACCTGCACCGTGGCGGAAGTGCCGGAAGGCAGCGGCTCAGGCCGTACCATCAGCGACGCTGTAGCCAAGGCCTGCGGCTGCTACTAGCGTGCGGGCTGACCCCACTATTGGGGATAATCTTTTATAACAAAAGATTATCCCCTGCCCCGTTCCAAGGGCACGTGAAGACGTCAGGCATGATGCGGCATTACACCAGGGGGACGCGCTAGCACTTCGCCCTCCCTCCTGAGGTGACCGGCAACGACAGCCCTGCGTTGCAGGCCCAGGGCAACGCCATGCGCCATTAAAAGCCTGTCAGACACACGCGTTCTTCGCCGTCGCGTTCCGCCAGCAGTACATCCACATGCTGACTGCGCGCGGTCTCTACAGCCAATCCCAGATAATCCGGTTGAATGGGCAACTCCCTGTGACCGCGGTCCACCAGGGCCAGCAACTCGATCTTGCGGGGGCGGCCGAAGTCGAGAATCGCCTCCATGCCCGCCCGCACGGTGCGGCCGGTAAAGAGGACATCATCCACTAGGATGATGGCGCGGCCATCGATATCAAAGGGAATGTCCGTATGGCTGATGGAGGGCCGGACATCCAGACTCGTCCAGTCGTCCCGATACAGATTGATGTCCAGCTTGCCCAATGGCACCGGCGAGTCCAGACGGGCATCCAGCAGGCTCTTGAGCCGCTCGGCAAGGTCTGCGCCGCGGCGCTGGATGCCGATGAGGGCGAGATCGCGGCAGGAACCGTGGCGGGTGATGGCCTCGGTGGCCATGCGTTCCAGGGCAGCGCCAATATCGCGGGCAAGCATCAGGTCGTGGCAGTCAGACATGGCCGTGGGCGTCCTGTGTGTCTTGTTTGAGCAAACAATTCCCATTCTAAAGCAATACAGAACACCATTTCTGAAAAAAAAGCAACGCGCATGGCGGCAGCAGGCAGTCAGCCGGCCAGCGCACCTATGGGTTGTAAAGAGATTTTCTATGCGACGGCATTTCGTTGACTTTCCTGGTTGGCAGCCTTAGATGCCAATACATCTCACACTCTTTTGGAGGCATCATGGTAACATTGACGGACAATGCCATCCGGGAATTGGACGCGTACTTCGCGGACAAGCCCAAAAGCGCCATCCGCGTGTACCTCGCTCCTGGTGGTTGAGCCGGCCCGCGGCTGGCACTGGCTCTGGATGAGCCTAACGACAAGGACGAAGTGTTTACGCAAGGCGACTACTCCATTATTATGGAACGGGAACTTTTCAACCAGGCAAAGCCCCTGCGGATTGACGTGTCCTACATGGGCTTTTCCGTGGAATCCAGCCTGCAGCTCGGCGGCGGCTGCAGCTCGGGCAGCTGCTCCAGCGGCTCCTGCAGCGTATAACGCGACCCGCCTGCAGACGCATAAGAGCGCCCTTCCGCACCGAGGACAGGGCGCTTTTTTATGGGTGCCCTCCTCTGCCACCTCGCATTATCGGCTGCAACATTTCCTGCTTGACAATCCCCCACCCCTTTGGCTATTTCTCGCCACCTGCACGGGGCTGTAGCTCAGTTGGGAGAGCGCTTGAATGGCATTCAAGAGGTCGTGGGTTCGATTCCCTCCAGCTCCACCAAATTTCCTAA
>JAIWOE010000193.1 GCA_020217165.1 Desulfovibrio sp.
CCCAGCCACGGGGCGGCCACGGGTGTGACGCCAGCGGCGCGCCCGGCCTGACCCGCTTGACCGGCCTGACCCGGTGGGACCCGGAGGAGCCGGCTCAGGCCATGACCCGGGCCCGGGCATTGCGCAAGGCCTCTTCCAGGGCGGCGTCCACCAAATCAATGGACAAGGGTTTTTCCAGATAGGCATCCATGCCAATGTGGAGAAAGCGTTCCCGGTCGCCCTTCATGGCATGGGCCGTGAGGGCGATGACGGGCACGTTGCAGGCGGCATCCCCGGCCAGGCCGGCCCGGATGCGGCGGGTGGTCTCGATGCCGTCCAGCACGGGCATCTGGATGTCCATGAACACGCAGTCGTACTGCCCCTCACGCAACATCTCCAGGACCTGCTGCCCGTCTTTGGCGCAGGCAACACCATAGCCTGCCTGGGAGAGCAGGCGTTCGGCCACCAGGCGGCTGGTGTCGTCATCCTCGGCCAGCAACACGTGCCTGGGCCGCACCGCCTCCGGAGGCTGCTCACCCTCGGGGGTATGCCGGCTGTGGGCCGAGTCGCGGGCATCACTGCGCATCGCATGGGGTTGGAGAGCCTGGGGAGCCTGGGGCGCGGCCAGGGGCACCAGCACATGCATGCATGTACCCTCGCCAGGGGCTGTATCCACGGTGATGTTGCCGTGCATCAGTTCCGTGAGCCGCCGCACGATGGCCAGTCCCAGACCCGCACCATGCCCCGGCCGGATGGCGGAGTTGTCCAGCTGCGCAAAGGGGCTGAACAATTCATCCAGCTGATGCAAGGGGATGCCAATGCCTGAATCGCACACGCTGATGAGCAGGCGGGCCGAGGCGTCCCGTGTGGGAGCCAGGGAGAGGAGCTCCACTTCCACCCCACCCTGCTCCGTGAACTTGATGGCGTTGTTTACCAGATTGAAGAGAATCTGCCGCAGCCGCACCTCATCCCCCACCAGGACGGCAGGCAGTGCAGGGTCCATGTGCACGGTCAGGGAGAGGCCCTTTTCTGCGGCGGGTGGGGAGAACAGCTCCAGCACGGCATCCTGCAGATCCCGGGGATGGAACGGCGCAAGCTGCAGGGTCAGCCTGCCGGATTCCACCTGGGAAAGATCCAGGATATCCGTCAGCAACCGCGTGAGCCGACGCGAGGACAGGATGGCCTTTTCCACATACAGCCGCTGGTCCTCGGCCAGGGGGGAACGCTGCAACAGCTGCAGCATGCCCAGCACGCCGTTCATGGGGGTGCGGATCTCGTGGCTCATGTTGGCCAGGAATACGGACTTGGCCATGCTGGCGGCCTCGGCGGCGTCCTTGGCCTTGAGGGCCGCGGCCTCGGCCTGCTTGAGGTCTGAGAGGTCCACATCCAGGCAAAACATCTCCATGTGTTCGCCCACCCGCAGCCGGACATGGCTGGAAAACACGGGCGCCAGGGAGCCGTCCTTGCGCTGGAGCAGCAATTCCCCCGCGGGGATGATGAAATCCGAGACTGCCATGCGCCGGATGCTGCGCTGCACCTCCTCGCGCATGGGCGCGGGGATGATAAGATCCAGCAGATTGCTGCCCATGGCCTCTTCCGCGGTGTAACCATACAAGAGTTCCGAGGCGCGGTTCCAGTACAGTACCGTCCCGTCCACGGTGTAGCCTTGCACGGCCACGGTCTCCACTTCGTCCAGGAGTTTGCGGAAACGCTCCTCGCTCCGCCGCAGGCGTTCCTCGGCCTGGCTGCGCGCCTCGTTCTGCCGTTGGATCTGGCTGGCCATGACATCAAAGGAACTGGCCAGCTGCCCCACGTCGTCCTCGCTGGAGGGCAACCCGGTGCGTGCGGCCAAGTTGCCCTGGCCCAGTTCCTGGGCCGCACGGGAAATGGCCTCCAGCCTGCGCACCACCACCATGTGCCCATACAGGTAGGCCCCGCCACAGCCCAGCAGGGCTGCCAGCAGCCACAACGCCACATTGCGCCGAGTAATGGCCGCCGAAGCCGCCAGGGCCTGCTCCGCCGCCATGCCGGCCACGCAATAAATGTACGGCGGCTCCCCCGGCCGCAACTGCAGGCGCTTCCACCCGAAAAAGCGGTCTACCCCATCAGATCCCACTTGGCGGATCACCCCGTCGTTGCCCTCCGAGGTCGCCATGGCCTGCCAGACATGCCGGTTGATGGGCTGGCCCGGAGGGTTGGTGGGGGCGGGGGGATGATAGAACAGGCGCACGCCCGCGTGATCCGTAATGCCGATGATCACATCCTCAGGCGCGCCCACCTCCTGCAGATACGTCTGGTATACCGTGAGTTTGAAGGCGGAAATGAGGATGGCCGTCACCTGGCCCGAGTTGTCCAGGATGGGCAGGGAAAAGGGAAAGGCCGGGTCCCCCGTGGTGCGGGAGACAATGTACTCCCCGGCGGAAAACTGTTTGCTGGCCAGGGCATCGCGGACGTGTTTGCGATCTGACAGATTGACCTTGTCGAAGGGCACCCCGGAGGCGAAGACGTCCCCCTGGGGGGTGACGGCCAGGATGTTGGCGTAATCCGGATGGGATTCCAATACCCTGGCAAAGAGGACGCTGCAGGCCTCGGCGTCGCCCTGGCGCACGCTGTCCATGAGGGCCACGGTTTCCAGCAGATGGCGGATGGATTCGGCATGCCGCTGTTGAATCTCGGCCAGGCCATTGGCCAGCAGTAGCACCCGCGCCGTGGCGTCGGCAATGCGCTGCTCCCGAAGCTCCCAGCCGCTGTACAGGAAGATGCACAGTGCAGGCAGCGCCGAAAGCGCCGTGAGCAGGACGATTCGGGACCGGGTCGATCGCAGCATCCACCTTCCCCCCCGCATGCTGAAAGCCGCAGGTTTACCCTAGGGCGGTTTGTCCGGTTTTGCAACACGATGCGCCGGTATTTTGCGCCCATGGCGTGCATTTCACTTGCCAAAGGTCCGGAGCCTGGGATAGGGACCAATTTCCATACCAAAAGAGACTGAATATGACGCATGCCACCATGACCCATCCCCTGGCTCCTGTCTACGACGCCCTGCCCGTGGGCGTGATTTTGGCTGATGACGCCGATGAAATCGTCTTCGTCAACCGGGAGTTTCACCGCGTCACTGAAGTCACCGCGCGGGACCTGGAGTTCATGAGCTTTCAGGACATCCTGTCCCTCTTTTGCCTGGGCATGTGCGCCTCCATGCCGGACATCTGCTGCCCCAAAAACAAGTGGCTCAATGTGGAACGCTCCATTGCCAGGGCCGACGGCTCCACCGGCTGGGTCCGCATCCATTGTTCCGCCGTGGAGGTGGACGGCCAGCGCCTGCAGCAGCTTATCGTGGAAGATGTGACCAAGTACCGCGACTGCATCGACGGCCTGCTCAACCGCAAAAAGAAATATCAAAGCATCCTGGAAAAGCGGCCGGACCCCATCTGCTGCTTTCTGCCGGATTTTTCCATCACCTATGCCAATGCCTCCTGCTGCCGGTGTCTGGGCCGACGGCGCAACGAGTGTGTGGGCGAGAACCTGTTGCTGGCCCTGCCGCCGGCGGTGCGGGAGGGCTTTCACAGCGCCGTGGCCTCCATCACCCCCGAGCATCCCGTGGCCGAGGTGGAGCAACGCCTGGAAGACGCCGGCAGCCTGGGCCCCCTGGAGGACCGCCCCATGTGGATACGCTGGGTGGTGCAGGGATTTTTCTACAAAACCGGCCATATCCGCGAGTATCAGGCCGTGGGCATGGACATTTCGGACCAGAAGCTGGCCGAAAGCCGGGTGCTGCATGCGGACAGGCTGCTGTCCCTGGGGGCGCTGGTGTCCGAGGTGGCGCACGAGATCAATAATCCCAACAACTTCATCATGCTCAACGCCCCCCTGCTCATGGACCTGTGGTGGCGGCTGCAGCCGGCCCTGGAGCGCCTGCGCGAGGAGGATGTGGAGCAGGACATGGGCGGCGTGGGAATCCCGGAAATCGTGGATTTTGTGCCCAAACTCCTGCAGGGCGTGGTGGAAGGCTCCACGCGCATCAACCGCATCGTCAAGGAACTCAAGCAGTACAGCCGCCAGGATGTGGACGGCGGCTTCGAGCTGCTGAGTGTCAACGAGGTGGTCCAGGCCGCAGCCCTGCTCATGCACAAGAATATCGGCCGCCGCACCCGGCGCTTTGACGTCCGCTATGGCACGGGCCTGCCCTTGGTGCGCGGCCGGCGGCAGCGGTTGGAACAGGTGGTGGTGAATTTGCTGCAGAACGCCTGCCACGCCCTGGAGCACGAGGGCCAGGGCATTGTGGTGGAAACCCGCCGCAATGCCGAGGCTGGGGCCGTGGAAATCGTGGTGGCCGACGATGGCGTGGGCATCCCTCCCGAGGCCTTGCCCCTGGTGACGCAACCCTTCTATTCCACCAAAGGGCACCAGGGCGGCACGGGCTTGGGCTTGTCCATTTCCCTGTCCATTGCCCGGGAGCATGGCGGCCGGCTGGAGCTGGAGTCCGCCCCCGGCCAGGGCACCCGGGCGGTGCTGGCCTTGCCGGAAGCCCTGCCCAGCGGTTTGCCCAACAGCTTGCCCAACAGCTTACCTGGCGGGGAGATCTGAGCATGCCCGCGACTCCCCGTTCCCGGACGCCCAACCCGCCCGCGCCCATCCTCATTGTGGACGACGAGGAGCAGGCCCTCACCAGCTATGCCCTGAACCTGCGCTTTTCCGGCATCACCAACACCATGCTCTGCTCCGACAGCCGCACCGTGCCGGAGCTGCTCGCCAGCCGCACCTTTTCGTTAGTGATGCTGGACCTCTCCATGCCCCACACCAGCGGGGAGGACATCCTGGCTCACATGCGCGCCCAAGCCCTGGATGTGCCGGCCATCGTCATCACCGGGCACAACGAAGTGGAGACGGCGGTGCGCTGCATGCAGGCGGGGGCGCGGGATTATCTGGTCAAACCAGTGGACCGCGCCCGGCTGCTGGCCGCCGTGACCCAGGCCCTGGAGGGCCGGGCTGCGGACGCGTCTCGCGCCATGGGACCTGCTGCCGTGGCCCCGCCGGCGGACTCCGGAGGCGAACTGCTGACCTGCAACCCCGCCATGCGCGCGGTGCAGGCCCAGCTGGCGGCCGTGGCCCGTTCCCGGGAGCCGGCCCTGGTGGTGGGCGAAACCGGCGTGGGCAAGGAGCTGGCTGCCCGGGCCATCCACGCCGCGGCCATGGCACTGGTCCCGGGTGGCTCCAGGCCCTTCATTGGCTGCAACGTGGCCGGGCTGGATGACGTGATGCTCTCGGACACCCTTTTTGGCCACAAAAAGGGGGCCTACACCGGTGCCCTGGGCAGCCGGGCTGGCCTTATGGAAGAAGCCGGTACAGGCACATTGTTCCTGGACGAAATTGGCGACCTTTCCCTGGCCTCCCAGCTCAAGCTGCTGCGCTGCATCCAGGAGCGGGAATACTATCCCCTGGGCTCGGACACCCCCCGTCCCATGGAATGCCGGCTGGTGGCCGCCACCAACAAGACCATGGCCGAGCTGCTGGACCCCGCGGTGTTCCGGCGGGATCTGTTTTTCCGGATGCGGACACATCTCATTGAAATCCCCCCGCTCCGAGAACGCCTGGAGGATCTGGCCCTCCTGGTGCCCCTGTTTCTGGAAGAGGCGGCCCGGCAGACGGGGCGGCCCGCCCCGGCCATTCCCCGGGAGTTGTACCCCCTGCTGGAGGGCTATGCCTTTCCCGGCAACGTGCGCGAGCTGAAGTCCATGCTCTTCCACGCCTGCACCGTACATCAGGGCAGCGGCCCCCTGGACCTGGCGCCGCTGGTGGCCTGGATGGAGTCCGTGCGTCAGGGGCTGGCACACTCTACCCCAGCGCTCCCTGCCCCATCCCCCGTGCTCCCGAATCGGGAACGCCTGCCCACCCTCAGGCAGGCCGAGGCCCGGGTGGCCGAGGATGTGATTCTCCAGGCCCTGCGCCAGGCCGGGGGTAATCAAAGCAAGGCTGCCAGAATCCTGGGGATTTCCCGCCAGGCCCTGCACAAGCGCCTCAAGAGGCTGGGCGAAGTCAACCGGGACTGACACGTCAACCGGGACTGACACGTCAACCGGGACTGACACGTCAGCTGCGGTTGACACTCCTGCTATCCATGTGAAAATGCGGCACAACGCAAAATCATACCAGCACAGGTGTAAACCAGGGTTGCGCGCATTCAGACCTCTGGGGAATAGATTGGCGCAACAAGGCGAATTCACGCGGAAAAAACTTTGGCCCAGCCCTTGCTCTTATGGCTCCATGCAGCGGGCGGTGCGCCCCTGCGCATCAGGCATCTACATCCTAATCAGGGAGCCGTGAACGATATGAAAAAGCTGTTGATCCTGGGCTCGGGCGCCGGCGGCGTCATGGTGGCCGCCAAGATGGCCAAGCTGCTGAACCCCAAAGAGTGGAAAATCACCGTCATCGACCGGTCCTGGCAGCATCATTATCAGGCTGGCTGGCTGTTCATCCCCTTTGGCATCTATTCGCTGAAGGACTGCATCAAGCCGCAGATGGACTTCATCCCGCCCAATGTGGACTTTGTGCAGGATGAAATCGAGAACATCGATCCCGTCTCCAAGAAAGTCACGTGCAAAGGCGGCACCTACACCTATGATTGGGTGGTGGTGGGTACCGGCTGCCGCATTGTGCCCGACGAAATCGAAGGCATGGCCGACGGCTGGCGCAAGGACATCCACGACTTCTACACCCCCGATGGCGCCGTGGCCCTGGCCAAGAAGCTCAAGCACTTCAACAAGGGCAAGCTGGTTCTCAACATTGCGGAAATGCCCATCAAGTGCCCAGTGGCCCCCATGGAATTCGTGTTCCTGGCCGACTGGTTCTACATGATCAACGATTCCCGCTGCAACATTGAGATTGAGTTGGTCACCCCCCTCACGGGCGCCTTTACCAAGCCCGTGGCTGCGGAAATCCTGGGCAAGCTGTGCGAAGAAAAGAACATCAAGATCACGCCCAACTTTGAAATCGGCAGCGTGGACGTGGGCCGCAAGGTCATTGAATCCCACACTGGGCAGGAAGTGGAGTACGACCTGCTGGTTT
>JAIWOE010000194.1 GCA_020217165.1 Desulfovibrio sp.
AACGGGTGCTCATCGTCGATGACGTGGCCATGAACCGCGCCCTTCTCGGGGAAGCCCTGGAATGCGACCACGACATCCTTTACGCCGAGGATGGTGAAACGGCCCTGGCCCTGGCCCAGGCCGACCCCGCGCCGGATCTCATTCTGCTGGATATCGTCCTCCCCGGCATGAACGGGTACGAGGTGCTGCGCCAGCTCAAGGCATGCTCCTGCACCCGGCATATCCCCGTGGTTTTCATCACGGTCAAGGGGGAGGAGGCCGACGAGCAGTACGGCTTGGAGCTGGGAGCCGTGGATTATATTGGCAAGCCCTTCAGCGTGCCCATTGTCCGGGCCCGGGTTCGCACGCACCTGGAGCTCAAACGTCACCGCGACGTGCTAGAAGGCCTGTCCACCCAGGACGGTCTCACCGGCATTCCCAACCGCCGCCGGTTTGACGATGTCTTCGCGCAGGAGTTCCGCCGGGCCCAGCGCGAACAGACGCCCCTGGGGTTGGTGCTGGCAGACATTGATTTTTTCAAGGCGTACAATGACCGGTACGGCCATCTGGCGGGTGACGAATGCCTGTGCCGGGTGGCCTCGGTGTTGGCCTGCGCCCTGCGGCGCCCCATGGACACCCTGGCCCGCTACGGCGGAGAGGAATTCGCCATCGTCCTGCCCAATACGGACCTGCCCGGGGCCGCCACCGTGGCCGAGGGACTGCGCCGGGCCGTGGAATCCCTGGACATTCCCCATGCATGCTCCTCCCATGGCCGGGTGACGGCCAGTTTTGGCGTGGCCGCCCTGCAACCGGGGACGCGGGCCGTGCAGGAACCCGCCGGGCTCTTTGCCCTGGCCGATCGCCGTCTCTACGCGGCCAAGGACGCCGGCCGAAATGTGGTGGTGGCGCACGAAGCAGGGCATGTTGCGGCAAACTGACGTTCGCTACAGGGAGGCTTGTTAGAGCTATTCGATATTCCAGGAGGAATCGATCCGCATCTCTTGTCCTTGCGGTCCGAGTGGGATAGATTGACGCCACGGGTAGTTCCCCGATCCCTTTCGGAATAAGGATGACGCGATGGCCCTTGCCCATCGGCACCGCCGTCTGGCGGAAGGCATGCTCCTTGGCGCCTGCGCGCCGGTGGGCTGGGCCGTGTTGTGTTCGGTGCACAACCTGTGGCCCCTGGCGGAAGATGTCTACGCCGTCTGGCTGTTCAGTTACATGGCCCTGGGCACCGTATCGGCCTTTGGGGTTTTCAGTTACCTGATCGGCTGCAACGAGGAGCGCTTTGCCCAGCAGTCCATCCGCGATCCCCTGACCAAACTCTACAACCGGCGGCTGTTCCAAGAACGGTTCGAGCAGGAATTCGCCCTGGCCGTGCGGCAGGAGACGCCCCTGACCCTGGTGCTGGCGGATCTGGATCACTTCAAGCAGGTGAACGATATCTACGGCCACCCCGCCGGCGACGAAGTGTTGCGGGAGGTGGCCGCCCGCATGCAGCGACTGGTTCGGCAGGGGGAGGTGGCCGCCCGCATTGGTGGGGAGGAATTCGCCATCCTGCTGCCGGGGTCGACTTCCGAGCAGGGCCGGGTGCTGGCCGAGCGCCTGCGCCTGGCCATCCGCAATCAACCCATGGCCCTGCCTGGGGGAGTGCTCCTGCCGTGCAAGGCCACCCTGGGGGTGGCCGGACTGGACGTGGTGTCCGCCACGTCTCCGGAAGCCCTCCTCAGCGCGGCGGACGCCGCCTTGTACCTTGGAAAATGTCAGGGGCGTGATCGGGTGGTGGTGCAGACGAGCGATTGGCGAAGCACGGGCACAGCCTGCGATCTGAACGCCACCTGGGAATAGGAGGCGGCATGGGCCGGAAGAAATCAGCCAGGGCCTCAGGAGGTCGCCGGGCCAAGGCGCTTCCGGAGCAGCGCGCACGTCTGCCTGATCACCAGACCCACTCCCCGGCCTTGCGGGAGTCCCCCGCGCCCTGGACGCATTTTCGCTGCACAGACGCCACCGGGGACGAGGACGCCGGCGCCGTGGCCCAGATGGAAAACGCCCTCTGGCTGCCCATGGCCATGGCCGGGGCCCTCATGCCCGACGCCCATACCGGCTACGGCTTGCCCATTGGGGGCGTGCTGGCCGTGGACAATGCCGTCATCCCCTATGCCGTGGGCATGGACATTGCCTGCCGGATGAAGCTCTCGGTGCTCGATATGCCCGTGGCCCGCCTGCGGGAAAAACGGGAAACCCTCCTGGCCGCCCTGGAGACGCAGACTCGTTTTGGCGTGGGCGGCGTGTACCGGCCGGCCCTGGACCATCCGGTCATGCACGAGGACTGGGGCTTTTGCCGCCTGCTCAAGGCAGAGCGCCGCAAGGCAGCGGAACAACTGGGCACCAGCGGGTCAGGCAATCATTTTGTGGAATTCGGGGAACTGCATGTGTTGGAGACCTGGGGAGACCTGCCGGCCGGACGGTATGCGGCCCTGCTCTCCCACAGCGGCAGTCGCGGCGTGGGCGGGGCCGTGGCCCAGCACTATTCCCGGCTGGCCAGGACCCTGAACCCCGGCCTGCCCGACCGGCTGCGGCATCTGGCCTGGTTTGCCCTGGACAGCCCCGAGGGGCGGGAATACTGGGCGGCCATGGAGCTCATGGGCCGCTACAGCGAGGCAAATCATGCCCTCATCCACCAGCGCGTTACCGGCGTCCTGGGGCTGGAGGTGCTGGCCACGGTGGAGAATCACCACAATTTTGCCTGGGTGGAGGAGGTGGCCGGCCGACCGGCCGTGGTGCACCGCAAGGGGGCCACGCCGGCCCATGCGGGCCGCCTGGGGGTGATTCCTGGGTCCATGGTGGCGCCGGGATTTGTGGTGCGTGGCCGGGGGGAGCCGCGCGCGTTGCATTCCGCCGCCCACGGCGCCGGCCGTCGCCTGAACCGCACCCAGGCCCGCGCCCAGGCCAACTGGCATCATCTCGGGCAGGTGCTGGCGGCACACGGGGTCACCCTCCTGGGGGGCGGCCTGGACGAAGCGCCCTGCGCCTACAAAGATATTCACGCGGTGATGCATGCTCAGGCGGAATTAGTGGAAGTGGTGGGCCGTTTTGTACCGCGGCTTGTGAAAATGGACACATTCTAGGCAGAGTGGTTGCGCCAGAGGATACAGATGAGGTAGAAGTTATCTTCTTACACCTTACCGAGGGCAACCACCACATCCTCATTCTGGGGGGCATTGATGGGTATTCGTGCAAAAATAGGCCTGCCCCTTGCGGCCTTGACCCTTGTGCTCGGGATTGCCTGTTATTGGTTGATTGATCAACAATTGCAGGAACTCAATCAGAAAAATCTCATGCAGTCCATGCAGGCCAAGGCCAGGGAAGTGGAATCGGCCATTGCCTCCAGCGCTCAGATGGCCCTGGAAATGGCCGCCATGACCAGCGCCCTGCCCGAAGTGGCCGACGCCTATGCCCTGGCCGCCAGCGGCGACATGGCCGATGAAAAAAGCCCCCAGGCCCAGGCCGCCCGCGAGCAGTTGCGCCGCGTGCTCAAACCGGTGCTGGACGGCTACCAGGCCGCTACGGGCCAGAAGCTGCAGCTGCATTACCACCTGCCCAACGGCCGCAGCCTGGTGCGCCTGTGGCGGGACAAGCAGGTCAAGCGCAACGACCAGTGGGTGGATGTCTCCGACGACCTCACCTCCTTCCGCCCCACGGTGCTGGACGTGAACCGCCAGGGGACTCCGGTCAAGGGCATCGAGCTGGGGCAAGGCGGCTTTGCCATCCGCGGCGTCACCCCGGTGCTGGACGCCGCCGGCAAGCGCCTGGGCAGCGTGGAAGTGCTGGCCGAGTTCGACCAGGTGTTCAAAAAATCCGTCTCCAGCGCCTCGGAGGCCGTGCTGTTGTACATGAATGCAGACAAGCTCGGCGTGGCGGCGGTGCTCAATGATCCGCAAAAATACCCCGTGCTGGACGGCAAGTTCGTGCGGGTGTCCTCGGAAGGCGAGCTGGCCAAGGGGTTCACTCCCGTGCTGGCGCAGTTGGAAGAGGGCAAACGTCAGGTTTCCGTGGCGGTGCGCAATCATATGGCCGTGGCCACCTTTCCGGTCAAGGACTACACGGGAACGCAGATTGGCGTGATGGCCTATCTGCTGGATGTGGCCGAGCAGGACGCCATCATCGCCGAGACGGGCCGCATCCTGGTGGCCGTGCTCGCGGCCCTGCTGGTGATCCCGGTGGTGTATGTCTTCTTCATTGTGGGGCGTTGCGTGGTGCGTCCGGTGACGCTCATTCGCCAGAAGATCCAGGACATCGCCGAGAACAAGGCCGACCTCAAGGCCCGCGTGGACAACACCCAGAATGACGAGGTGGGCCTCATGGCCACCTGGTTCAACCGGCTCATGGCCAAGATCGAAGAAACCCTGTGCGATGTGGAAGGTTACAAAAACCTTATCAACGCCGTGCCGGACCCCATCTTCGCCGTGGATGAAAACTTCAACTTCCTCATGGCCAACGAGGCCACCACAAAATACCTGGGCTGCTCCCTGGAGGAGCTGAAAAAGGCCACCTGCGCCAGCAAGTTCAAGACCGTGGCCTGCGGCACGCCGGATTGCCCCATCGCCCACGCCAAAAAGACCCAGGGCTTCTGGCAGGCGGAAACCCTGAACATCGGCACCGAGGCCAACCCCCACTACATCCAGCCCACGGGGGATGTGCTCAAGGACTGCTACGGCAAGGTGGTGGGCTACGTGGAGGTGGCCCGCAACGTGACCCGGCTGGTGGAGAAGGAGGCGGAACTCTCCGACAAGATGCGCCGCCTGGCCGAGGTGAACGCGGAGCTGGTGCAGGCCTCCGAACAGATCGTGGACGCCACCGACGAAATGCTGCAACGCTTTGGCCAGATGACCGCCAATTCCGACCGCCAGTCCCACCGTGTGCAGGAAACCGCCACGGCCATGGAAGAAATGAACGCCACGGTGCTGGAAGTGGCCCAGAACGCCTCCCACGCCGCGGGTCAGGCCGGGGACGCCAAAACCAAGGCCGAGGAAGGCGAGCAGGTGGTGGCGGCCTCGGTGCAGGCCATTGCCGCCGTGCGCACCCAGGCCCAGGCCCTCAAGGAAAACATGGGCGAACTGGGGCAGCGGGCCGAGAACATCGGGCAGATCATGAACGTCATTTCGGACATCGCCGACCAGACCAACCTCCTGGCCCTCAACGCCGCCATTGAGGCCGCCCGGGCCGGTGATGCCGGGCGCGGGTTTGCCGTGGTGGCCGACGAAGTACGCAAGCTGGCGGAAAAAACCATGCACGCCACCAAGGAAGTGGGCGAGGCCATCCGGGCCATCCAGGACGGCGCCCGCAAGAACGTCGCCGTGGTGGATTCCGCCTCCCAGGCCGTGGAATCCGCCACGGCCCTGGCCAGCCAGTCCGGCGAGGCCCTCAAGGCCATCGTGCAGCGGGTGGTGGAAACCACGGCCCAGGTGCAGGCCATCGCCGCGGCAGCCGAGGAGCAGTCCGCCGCCAGCGAGGAAATCACCCGCGCCATCGGCGAGGTCAATGACATCAACGCCGCCACCGTGGCGGACCTGCAGGCCTCCGACGCCATGCTGGACCGGCTCTCCAGGCTGGCCGGCAAGCTGCGGACCCTGGCCAGTTCGTAGCACGCAATAACATCATCGAGGCATGGCAGGGGGAGGACGCTTTCCCCTGCCATGCTTTTTTTATGGGGAGGAGGAACATGCCGCGGCAAACGCAGACCCTGGGCGTACGGACCAGTGTGATGGAAGGCGTGCGGGCCATGCTGCCGGTGTTGGTGGGGGTGGTGCCCTTTGGCGTCACCTTTGCGGTGTTGGCCATGGCCGCAGGGGTGGATGCCTGGGGTGTCATGGCCATGAGCACCCTGGCTTTTGCCGGAGCCTCCCAACTGGTGGTGGTGGATCTCCTCAGCCAGGGGGCGCCCATGCTGCTGGCCCTGGTGGCCGGGCTCACGGTGAACCTGCGGCTGCTCATGTATTCCGCGTCCATGGCGCCGCACTTTGCCGCCACCCCCATGTGGTGGCGGGGGGTGGTGGCCTTTCTGCTTACCGATCAATCCTACGCCGTCTGCACCATCCGTTTTTCGCGGGATTCCCGTCTGCACCGGCTGGGCTTTACCCTCGGGGCCTCCCTGGTCATGTACCTGGCCTGGCTGGCCGGCAACGCCCTTGGGCTGGCCCTGGGTGCCCTCATCCCCAAAACCCTGTCCCTGGATTTCGCCATTCCCGTCACCTTTATGGCCCTCATCGCCCCCACCCTCAAGGACCGCCCGGCACAACACGCCGCCCTGGCCGCGGGGCTGGTGGCCCTGCTGGCCGACGGCCTGCCCAAGGGCATGGGGCTCATGGTGGCCGCGGCCTGCGGCATTGTCGTGGGCATGTGGTCGGAACGCAGGCAGGCCTCAACAATGGCATCCCTTCGCCGAGGCGCATCATGAATCCCACGGATTATTGGACCGCCTGCATCCTGCTCTCCCTGGGGGCGTTTCTGCAACGTTTCTGCTTTTTGTATCTGGAAGGACGCTGGACCATGCCCGAGGGCCTGCGCCGGGCTCTGCGGTTCATCCCCCCGGCGGCCCTGACGGCCCTGGTGACGCCCCTGTTTCTGCTGCATGGCGAAAACCCCTGGGGCATCTCGTCCTGGACCCGGCTGGCGGCCGGCACCCTGGCCGTGCTGGCGGCCTGGCGTACGCGGCACATCATGGTGGTCATTGTGGTGGGACTGGGCAGCCTGTGGCTGCTGGAGTGGCTGGTGCGCTGAACCGACGGGGAACCACGCCGGCCCGGAGACACGCTCCAGGCCGGCGCGTCTTGGCGGCGGGGCAGGGACAAACACCGCCAAGCGGGCGGGCGTCTCCTCCTGGGAAAAAACGTCCGCAATATGAATTTTAGCAATATTCATGCCGGGAAATGGAGCACGGGGAAAGCGCTTGCCCATTGCCGGTCCTCGTGCCATTGCTTGGGCCTGGGATCACACGGATCACGCGGAACGAGGGATTCCATGGACTCGAACAGCACGAGGGATGCCACC
>JAIWOE010000195.1 GCA_020217165.1 Desulfovibrio sp.
TGGCCAGCACCCGGCATGGATGCCCGGCGAAGACGTAATCGCCCGGGGCCAGGGGGGTGAACTCGAACAGCTCAATCTCCGGCAGGCCCATGAAACCGCCGCGACCCAGTTCGGACTCCAGCAGGTAGGCGTCCTGGGGGCTGGCGCAGGCCGTGGCCCCGGTGGCGTTCACCAGGGCGCGCACACCACCGATGTGGTCGAAGTGCAGGTGGGTGTTGAGCACGTGCGTGAGCCGCGCGCCGGTTTTCTCCAGCACGTCAAGGGCCTTGCGCGGATTGCCTCCGGGGTCTATGGCCACGGCCTCCAGCCCGGCCTCGGCCTGGCCCAGCAGCAGGTAGCAGTTGACCTCCAGGGGGCCCATGGGAAAAACATGCAACTCCATTCGATCCTCTCTCTGGCGTCCGCCCCGCCCGGCGTCGGCGGGGATGTGGATTGTTCGAGGGTGCTTACACCGGTTCTATGCACAGGGCGTCCAGGGGCAGACGCCGGGAGGACGGCGCTTCGGCCGGCCGGCCCACGGCCACCACGGCCATGAGCTCGTACACGGCACCGTCCAGGCCCAGGGCATTGAACACCGGCTCGGGTTCATTGACGATCTGTCCGATCCACACCGCACCCAGGCCCAGGGCGTGGGCGGCCAGGAGCATGTTCTGGATGCAGGCCCCGGCACCTTGGTAATCCTTCATTTCACTGTATTTTTTGGATTTTTCCAAAAACACGCCGATGCAGACCTGGCAGTCGCGGATCAGGTGGTCGTATTCCGTGCAGGATTCCAGGGCCACCTTGCGCGGGTCATCCGCCTGGACCACCAGGAACCGCCAGGGCTGATTGTTGCGCCCGCTGGGGGCCCAGCGGCCGGCTTCCAGGATGGTCAGGATCTCCTCGCGGGTGACAGGCTCCGCGGTAAACGCCCGGATGCTGCGGCGGGCCTTGAGGGCGGCGAGCACGGGATGGGTGTCGAAATCGATCATGGCGGCTCCAGGTGCGTGGAGGGTGCTGTTTCCATTGGGGTAGCCCAAGCCCGCGTCCATGGCAATGCCTTGCCGGGCTGGGGCAATGCCAGGCCGGGCCTGGGGCAATGCCCTGCCGGGATCCGCATCGCCGGTGGCGCTCAGCGGCCCATGCGCTGGAGCACCTCCCGCACAATACCCGCATGGGCAGGAATGGGATTGGCCGGTGGCTCGGGCTCGGGGAGCTGTTCCAGCAGGTCAAAGGGGGTGCCTTCCACCAGCAGGTTGTGGGTGCGGGCCGAGAGACGCTCCAGGGAGAGCACGTCCGCCGCGTTGTAGGAGAGCAATGTCTCCAACCATGCCGCCTCCCCCGTGGCCCGGTAGCCCTGCCAAAGGAGCACGGCGGCAAAGCCGTCCACGCCGTCCAGCCCGCCGCGATCCAGACCCAGGGTTTTTTCGATGGCCTTGAGCCCGCCGCGCAGCCCTGCTTTTTTGAGGGGATAGCGCAGGTCCAGGTGGGCCATGGGCAGGGACATGTCCAGCTCCCGCTCGATGCACGGCGCATCGAAACACTTGCCGTTGAAGGTCACCAGCAAGCGGCAGTGGTCCAAGGCCGTGCGGAAGTCCTCCAGGGTCGCACCATGCACGAAGGTGCGCAGGCCCGTGACGTCCCGACAGGCGATGGTGGTGATGTGATCCTCCCCAATGCCCAGTCCCGTGGTTTCAATGTCCACGTAGGCGGCCTGGTCCCGAAAGGCGGACCACAACCGCCAGGCCTCCCGGGCCGGCAGCCGGGCGGCGAACCAGGCGGCGTCTTCCACCCTGCCAGCGGCCAGGCGTTCCCGGGATTCCTCCACGGTCTGGCGCAGCAGGCCGCGGCGGGCCGGTGGCACGGGCAGGTCGGCGGGGCTGGCGTCCAGGAGGATGTCCCAGTCGTGTATGCCGGCGGCCCAGAGTCTGGCTTCCAGGGACGGCCCCACGCCGGGGGCATGGCAGAAGGTGCGGCGGAGCATGGACATCAGGCGGCGGCCAGGGGTAACCGGGCCAGAACCGTGGTTTCCCCCGGTGCGGAGGCGTCCAGCTCCAGCTCGCCATGCATGGCCCGGGCCAGGAGCCGGGCCGAGTACGCGCCCAGGCCCGTGCCGCCATACTTGCGCGTGGTGGAGGCATCCGCCTGACCACAGTGCTGGAACAGCCGGCCCATCTGCTCGGGACTCAGGCCGATGCTGGTATCCTGTACCTCAAAGCGCAGCAGGACATCCTCATCGGATGCCTCCAGCATGCGCACCTGGACGCAGATTTCCCCGTGCTCCGTGAATTTCACGGCGTTGTTGGCATAGTTGATGAACACTTGGCCCACCCGCAGGGGGTCGCCCACCAGATTGTCGGGGATGCTCGGGGCAATGTCGAAAATCACTTCCAGCCCCTTGCCCAGGGCTTCCCGCTGCTGCTGATGCTCCAGGCGTGAGGCGAACACCAGACTGCCCCACGCCGCGGCCCCGGCAATGGCAAGGCACAGGCCCAGGTAACAGGCCAGCCGCACGGCGGGCAACATTCGAGGGGTGCTCACGTGGCTTCCTTGGCGTCGCCAGCCCTCAGTACCGGGCGGCATGGTCCTTTCTATGCTATGCATCCAGCTTACGTAAACGTACCAGCAGGACGAATGGCATGCAACAGAAAACGGAGGACCCGCGGCCTGGTAGAAAAATGGGATAAAAAAGACAGCAGGCGACAGCTTTTGACTGTAACCTGCTGAAAAAATTGGTGGGCAATACAGGATTCGAACCTGTGGCCTTTGGCTCCGGAGGCCAACGCTCTATCCAACTGAGCTAATTGCCCAAGAAGGAGCTTCTTAGCGCGTTGCCGGCGGCACGTCAACCATGTGGCATGGGGTTGGCCGAATTGACAGAGTGTCCCCGGGGGCGAAATTGCCATATTCCCGCTTCTCCAATATGGGATTATCCGCCACCTCGTTATATGCACCCTTTCTGCCAAGGAGCGCTCAAGACACGGTTTTTATTTGTGCTGACTCGTGGCCCGGAGGATCCCACCCGCTGCGTAAGGTTGCGCCCTCTGAGACAACGCGGCTCCCAGCCTGGCAGGCCGGCCGGGGCTTGCCAGGGCATCGCCCTCGGAGTATAGGGGGGCCGGGTCTGCAGTTCACCCAGGCGTCGCTGCCCCCGTGCGGGGTGCTAAACCTGCGTTTGTTCCCGACACACACACTTATCCTGTGCCATGTCGTAAGCCAGCGACCATCGACCTTCCCCACGAAGCGGCACGCACGCGAGGATAGGTGATGCCCAAGATCGAATTCCCCTTTGCGGCCAAGGACCTCTCTGCCCTGGCCCGGTCCCTGAATCGAGCCCTCAAAGCATGCGACCACGCCCCAAGCCATGTGCAATTGCTGAACATGCTGGTGCAGTCCGTCGGTTACAAGAACTTCCAGCACTTCCGGGCGCAATACCAGGCGCAGGCCCAGCTGGCTGACGCGCCGCGGGCCCCTGAACCCGTGGATCACCTCCTGGTGGCCCGCGTGGCCCGGCATTTTGACCCTGCCGGCAGCCTGACGCGCTGGCCGGGCAAGGCCACGCATCGCCGCCTGTGCCTCTGGGTGTTCTGGTCCCGGATTCCTGCCGGGCGGGTGCTGTCGGAAGCCCAGCTCAACGCCCTGCTGGCCGCGCACCACCACTTTGGCGACCACGCCCTGTTGCGGCGGGAGCTGTTCGACGGCGGTCTGGTCACGCGAACGGCCGACGGCCGCGAGTACCGTCGCCTGGAACGCCGCCCGCCGCCGGAAGCCGTGGCCCTCATCCGGCACATGACTGCCCGCCTGGCCGGCTGAACCCCATACAACCCAACGCCGGGGCGGCCACTCCCGCTGGAATGGCCGCCCCGGCGTCATGCCGTTGTCTCCAGAGGACCGTCCGCCACCATGCGCGGATATTGGCGGACTCACGGAGCCTGCGGCTCCCGTATATGAACATATGTTGAAGACGCAACACTAGCAGAATTCGTTGTACAGCATCCGGTCCTTGTATTCCGCCTTCTTGCCCTTGTTCCACTGGCTCACGGGACGATAGTAGCCCACGATGCGGGTAAAGACTTCCGCATCATCCCCACACACGGGGCAGACGTGGTGCTCGCCACGGATGTAGCCATGCTCCTTGCACACCGAGAAGGTGGGCGTGATGGACAGGTACGGCAGTTTGGTATCCGTGAAGGCCTTGACGATGAACCGCTGCAGGGCCTTGGTGTCCGCCACGGCCTCGCCCAGGAAGGTGTGGAACACGGTGCCGCCGGTGTACAGGGGCTGCAGCTTGTTCTGGTGCTCCAGGGCGAAGAGCACGTCCTGGGTCAGCCCCACAGGCAGGGCCGTGGAGTTGGTGTAGTACGGCGTGCCGTTGCCCGAGGCCTGAATTTCCGCATACAGGCCCTTGTCGATCTTGGCCAGGCGGTAACTGGTGCCCTCGGCGGGGGTCGCTTCCAGGTTGTACAGGTTGCCCGTCTGCTCCTGGTAACCGGAGGTCAGCTCGCGCAGGTGGTTGAGCACCCGCTGCATGAGCCGGATGCCGGCATCGGTTTCAATGCCCTTGCCCAGCAGGTTCATGCAGGCCTCGTGTCCGCCCACCAGCCCGATGGTGGAGAAGTGTCCTGCGTAGCCGTTCTTCAGGTAGCGCCGCGTCCAGGGGAAGAGGCCCTTGTCCAGGTTGTTCTGGATGAGTTTGCGCTTGAACTCCAGTGCATCGCGCGCCAGGCCAGCGTATTCCGTGAGCAGGTCCAGAAAATCTTCCTCGCCCTGGGCCAGATAGGCCAGCTTGGGCAGATTCAGCGTGACCACGCCAATGGAGCCGGTGAGGTCGCCAGCGCCAAAGAGCCCGCCGGTTTTCTTGCGCAGCTCGCGCAGGTCCATCTGCAGACGGCAGCACATGGAGCGCACGTCTTCCGGATTGAGGTCCGAGGAGATGAAATTCTGGAAGTACGGGGCGCCGTACTTGGCCGTGAGCTGCAGGAGCATTTCGCCCAGGTCGCTTTCCCAGGGGAAATCCTTGGTGATGTTGTACGTGGGGATGGGGAAGGAGAAGATGCGGCCGTGGTGGTCGCCTTCGTTCATCACTTCCAGGAACGCGCGGTTGATCATATCCATTTCCGCGCGGTATTCCCCATAGGTTGTGTCCGTGATCTGGCCGCCGAGGATGGCTCCTTCCCGGGCGATGTGGGATGGCGGCACCAGGTCGAAGGACAGATTGGTGAAGGGGGACTGGCCGCCCCAGCGCGAGGTGGTGTTCAGGTTGAACACGAACTTCTGCATGGCCTGCTTGACCTGGGTGTAGTTCAGGCCATCGTGCCGCACGAAGGGGGCAAGGTAGGTGTCCACGTTGTTGAAGGCCTGGGCGCCGGCCCATTCATTCTGCAACGTACCAAGAAAATTCACCATCTGCCCAAGAATGGAATCGAAGTGCTTGGCCGGGCCGGCGGAGGAGCGCCCCTCAAGGTTGAAGCCTTCCAGGAGCAGGTCGCGCAGGCTCCAGCCAGCGCAATAGCCGGCTAGGCCGAAGGACAGATCGTGGATGTGGAAGTAGCCGTGGTTGTGGGCGTCGCGCACTTCCTCGGGGTATTTTTCCAGGGAATAGCGGGCCTGGATGGTGCCGGAGAGGTGCAGCATGAGCCCCTGGAAGCTGTGGCTCATGTTGGCGTTTTCATTGACGCGCCAGTCTGCCTTGTCCAGATAGTTATCTATGGTTTCGGCCACATCCAGGTAGGCGGCCTTGTGCTCGCGCAACTCGCGGCGTTTTTCCCGGTAAAGAATGTACTTTTTGGCCACATGAAAGAGCCGGCTCTCCATGAGCACCTGCTCCACGGTATCCTGCACCAGCTCCTGTTCGACAACGGGGCTGTCCTCCAGTTTGGCCTCCACCTTGCGGGCCAGTCGCTTGGACAGCAGGGGATCCTTGATGCCGCTGGCATGCAGCGCTTTGAGAATTGCAGCGGCAATGCGGTCAAGGGACCACGTTTCCAGACAGCCGTCACGCTTGCAGATCTGTGCGGGCATACTTCCTCGGCTCCTTGTACGGTTGCAACGTCAGCTCAAAGCCTGCCGGCAATTGGCGGCGGGCTTCTTCAATATCTTCCTGGGTCAAGAGGGGCACCGTGGTGCAGCGGAAGCTGAACACTCCGGGCCGGCGAGCGGCCATGGCAAAGTGCGCCTGCAGGCGGCGGGCGGCCGTCTCCGGATCCACGCAGCCGCCGGTAAGGGCCGGGTACAGCCGCCACGGGCCCTTGATGTCCACGGCCACGGCGGCCACCAGCTCCCGGTCCAGCAACGTTTCCACCACGCCGGGCAGCATGCCGTTGGTATCCAGCTTAACCGGGAGGTCAAAGGACGCGATCTCCTCCAACAGCTCAGCCAGCCGGGGCACGCAGGCCGCCTCCCCGCCGCTGACCACCACGCCGTCCAGCCAACTGGCGCGGGCCTTGAGGAACCCCAGCACCTCGGCCCTGGACAGGCTGGGCACCGAGCCCGGCGCCCAGGCAATGCGGGCGTTGTGGCAGGTGGGGCAGGCCAGGTTGCAGCCCCCAAAAAACAGCACGCAGACGTTGCGGCCAGCCCAGTCACAAAAACTCAGGCGCTCCACCCCCTTGAGATACTCCCAGGCAAGGGGGTGCGCGGAGGCCTGCGCAGAAGCGGAGCACAAGCGCTTAGGCGCGCAACGGGAACGAGCTGCGACGGCATGCATGGTGTATCCCAACTCTGGTGCTGGCAAAATCAAGAGTAAGTTTAGAAAATGTCCAAACGCAAGTGAGAAACACTCTACTGTTACTCCGATGTAATGTACAGCCGACTCTTGCAAAAAACTCCCGAGTCTTTCTCTATGTGCTGACAACGCCTGCACAATTTTTTTGCTTTTTCAGAATTGCATTTATTTTCAGCATGGTGCGTAGATTCACAACCGCAGCCGCATGTGACGAATCGGATACACAGGTTGTTCACAACTGTGAATTCCATGTGGAATAAATGCAATATCATTGCATTGCCCTGTT
>JAIWOE010000196.1 GCA_020217165.1 Desulfovibrio sp.
TGGCAAACTTCTCAAAGACTCCATCAAGTAGGAGCTCCATCATGATGCAGCACGGTGAATCCATCCACAGCATGCTTCCTTGGGATATTCCTTGGTGGGCCCCCGACCATGTGGTGTTTTTCGGGGTCCTGTATCTTGTGCTCGGCATTGTCGGCACCGGCGTGGGCATCGTGGTGCTCAAGTCCATCTGGGATACATGGTTCTGCAAAAAGGCCTCCCACCACTAGGCCATTCAGCACGCTCTTCTGCAGTGCCGGTCGTGCTGTCTCTGGCCTGCCGGCACTGATATTCCCATCGAACAGGCACTTTTGGCTTGCCAGTCTCTTTTTTTCTTGCTAAAAGGCCCCTCTTACCACATGAGGGCGGATGTATCATCGCCCTGCGAGGGAGGTGATGACCTTTGCCCGGCGTGTATCTCGACGAATCCGACCACTTTGATATTGCCCTGCGTCGTTTCAAGAAGCAGGTGGAAAAGGCTGGCGTGCTTTCCGAGCTCAAAAAGCGGCAGCACTACGAAAAGCCCAGCGTCATGCGCAAAAAGAAGAAGGCGGCTGCCCGCAAGCGGCTGCTGAAAAAGATGCGCAAGATGAACGCTTCCTAAAAACGTCACGCGCAGTTGTGGCCGGGCGGGGCGCCTGTCGCTTCGCCCGGCTGGTTGTCAATCGTGTCGCCTGCCCACTGTCCAGCCCAACGCGATGCAGCACGGCCCGGCCTTGCCGGTTCCGTCGGCCAAGAAGGCAGTTCTCCATGAGCCTCATCCAACGCATCGAACAGGAATACCTGGCCGCCTACAAGGCCAAGCAGGAAACCGTGCTCCTGACCCTGCGCGCTGTCAAGACCGCCTGCAAACTCAAGCAGGTGGAGCTCAGGCGCCCGCTGGAAGATGCGGATGTGCTGGGGGTGCTGCAAAAGGAAGCCAAGCAGCGCCAGGAGTCCATTGATCAGTTCACCGCCGCCGGCCGCGATGATCTGGCCGCCAAGGAGGCGGCGGAGCTGGCCGTGCTCAGGATGTTTTTGCCCGAGGCCATGCCCGAGGAAGCCCTGCGCGCCGTGGTGGACGAGACCGTCACCCACCTGGGTGCGGCTTCCATCCAGGACATGGGCAAGGTCATGCAGGCCATCATGGCCGAGCACAAGGGCAAGGTGGACGGCAAGGCCCTTTCTGCCCTGGTCAAGGCCCGTCTCCAACACTGACCAAGGCGGAATGCTCATGAATGGCCGCGCCGCCACGCTGCTCGAGCTGCCCAAGCTGCTTGAGCGGCTTTCCTGTTTTGCCGTGTCCGAAGCCGGGCGGGATGCCTGCCTGGCCCTGGCCCCCCTGCCCGACGTGTTTGCCGTGGCCCGCGCCGCCGCCATCCATGACGAAATGCGCGAGTTCGCCAGCCAGGCCGGGGTGCGCCCCGCGGAGTTCCCCCCCCTGGACGGTCTGTTTGCCTGGCTGGAAAGTGGACGCGGTGGCACCGACGTGCTGGATCTGGACGCCCTGGCTTCCCTGCGCGACGTGCTGCACCAGTGCCGGCTGTTCCTGGAGGCCATTGAGCCCACTGGCCCGCGCTGTCCCTGGCCCTTGCTGGCCGAGGAGGCCGCCAGCTTGGATTGGCCCGCCAAAACCGCCGCCGCCCTGACACGGTGCCTCAATGCCGAAGGCCTGCTCAAGGACGAGGCCTCCCCCGAGCTATTTTCCGTGCGAGTGGAGCTGCGCAAGCTGCATCAGCAATGCACCTTGCGGGCCAAGGAATTCATCCTGGACCACAAGCTCTCCCCCTGGCTGCAGGACGACTACATCACCATCTCCTCGGATCGTTATGTCCTGCCCTTGAAAACCAGCTTCAAGAACAGACTGCCAGGCATCATCCACGACTATTCCCAAACCGGCGAGACCTGCTACTTCGAGCCCATGTTCCTGGTGGAGCGCAACAACGCCGTGCAGGAGCTCAAGCGCGAGGAGCGTGAAGCCGAGCGGCAGGTGATGCGTTTTCTGACCGGCCTGGTGCGCGATGAGTTGGCCGGCTGCAAGGCGGCCACGAATTTTCTGGTGCAGATGGACGTGCGCCACGCCGTGCTGGAGCTGGCATCACGCCTGAACGCCGTGCCCCTGGAGGCTGGCCCGGGACTTCCCCTGGCCTTGCGCCGGGTGCGGCATCCGCTGCTGGTGCTGGAAGCAGTGGCCCGGGGTGACAAGACCGATGCCAGTGCCGGCAAGGCGGTGCGGTCCACGGGGGGCGGGCGGTCTGGGCGGTCCGCGCCGTCTGGGGTGGTCCCCTTGGATGTGGTGTTGGAGAAGGAGCAGCGCATCCTGGTCATCAGCGGCGGCAATGCTGGCGGCAAGACCGTGTGCCTCAAGACCCTGGGCCTGGCGGCCCTCATGGCCCGCTGCGGCCTGCCCGTGCCCGCGGAAGCCGGGTCCACCGTGCCTTGGTTCGAGGAAATTTTCGTGTTCCTGGGCGATGAACAGAGCCTGGAAGACCACGTTTCCACCTTCACGGCCCAGATTACCCGGCTGCGGGATATCTGGGATCGCATCAACGACAGCTCTCTGGTGCTGCTGGACGAATTCGGCGCCGGCACGGACCCCGCACAGGGCAGCGCCCTGGCCCAGGCCGTGCTGGAAGAGTTGGTGGCCCGGCAGGCCTGGGGGGCGGCGGCCACCCATTTCCCGGCCCTCAAGGCCTTTGCCCTGGCGGCGGAAGGCGTGCGCGCGGCTTCGGTGCTGTTTGATCCCGCTACCAAAAAGCCCTTGTACCGCCTGGGGTTGGATCAGGTGGGCGCATCCCAGGCCCTGGATGTGGCCCGGGAGCATGGATTGCCCGAAGCCATCCTCAAGCGGGCGGAACAGCATCTGCTCCTGGACGGAGAAGATGCCCAGTCCCTCATTGATCGCCTGAATCAGCTGGCCGTGGAACGCGCCCAGGAGTTGGACGCCCTGCGCCGTGATCGCAAGGAATTGCGGGACAAGGAACGCCAGCAGCGGGAAAAGCTGGCCCGGGAACAGGAAACGCTGTTTGCCGAACTGAAAAAGCAGTCCCAGGCCATCATGCGCCAATGGCAGGAAGGAAAGATCGCCCACAAGCAGGCCATGCGGGAACTGGCGGAAACTCGCAAGCACATCGTTCAGCAGGGCAAGGCGCCGGCGACGGTCCAGCCCGCGGTGGAGGAGACGCCGCTTCTCGTGGCGGCAGATCTCGAAAAAGGCCAGCGCGTCCGCTACCTGCCCTGGAACAAGGTGGGGGTGGTGGAGGATGTGGACCCCAAACGCGGCGCGGTGAAGCTGGATCTGTCCGGGGTGTCCCTGTGGGTGGCGCCGGCAGAGCTGCGACGGGCCGACGTGCCGGCTGCCCCCGGTAAGGCAACGCCTGCCGGCAAGGTGGCGTCCCAGCCTGCAGCGGCTCCCCCCACCAGGCAGGAGGCCATCGGCAGCCTGCGCCTGGACCTGCGCGGCCAGCGGGCCGAAGAAGCTCTGCGCCAGCTCGAAGAAGGAGTTGACCAGGCCATGCTCAAGAATTACGGGCAATTGGAAGTGGTTCATGGCCGCGGCACCGGCGCCCTCAGGCGCGAGGTGCACGCCTGGCTCAGGCAGTCTCCCGCTGTGGCGCAATTCGCCATGGCCAATGAAGATCAGGGTGGAGACGGCGTCACCGTGGCGGTGCTCAAGTAGCTTATGGGATTTTCCTTTGGCAACGACGTCGTGGCCCGCGTGAAGGCCCGGCTGAACATCGTGGACGTGGTGCAACGCTACGTCCCCCTCAAACGCATGGGCCATCGTTGGGTGGCGCCGTGCCCGTTCCATCACGAGACCAAGCCCTCCTTTTCCGTCAACGAAGAGGAAGGGTTTTTCTATTGTTTCGGCTGTCAGGAAAAGGGCGATGTCATTTCCTTTTATTCCAAAATCAATGGCCTGGAATTCAAGGAGGCCCTGACCCAGCTGGCCCGCGAAGCCGGGGTGGAGCTGGACGAGTTCCGGCGCGATCCCGGCGCGGAAGAGGCCGCCAAGGCCCAGCGGGACCGCAAACGCCGCGTGGCCACCATGCACCGGCTGGCCGCGGAGCACTTTGTGACCAACCTGCTGGCGGAAGACGGCGAGGGATGTCGCCAGTACCTCCGGCAACGCGGTCTTTCCGAAGAAACCGTGACCGCCTTTGGCCTGGGCTACAGCCTGCCTGGCTGGCACGGCCTGCGCACGGCTCTGGCCCGGGCCGGCATCGGGGAGGATGAAGGCGTGGAAGCCGGCCTGCTCAAGCGCAACGAGCAGGGCAGAGTGTACGATCTGTTCCGCGGCCGCCTGATGTTCCCCATCCAGGATGCCGGCGGCAAGGTGGTGGCCTTCGGCGCCCGGCTCATCGACGGGACGGACGGCCCCAAGTACATCAACTCCACGGATACGCCCATCTACAAAAAGGGCGAGCACCTCTATGGCCTGGCCCAAGCCCGCCGGGTGATCCACCAGACCAAAAAGGCGCTGCTCACGGAAGGGTATCTGGATGTCATCACCCTGCACCAGCACGGCTATGGCAATGCCGTGGGGGTGCTGGGCACGGCCCTCACGCCGGAGCAGGTGGCCCGATTGGCCAGCTACGCCTCCCATGTGGAGCTGTTGTTCGATGGCGATGCCCCGGGGCGCAAGGCCGCCCTGCGCTCCGCCCGCATGCTGCTGCTCAGGGGACTGGGGTGCAGCGTGACCCTGCTGCCCCAGGGGGAGGATGCCGACAGCCTGCTCACGGCCGGGGGCGCGGCCGCCCTGGAAGCCGTGCGCCAGCAGGCCCGGTCCGGGCTGGACTTCTGCCTGGCCGCCGTGCGGGAGACCGATTCCCCCAAGGAAATTGTGGCCTGGGCCAAAGAGTTTCTGGAAGCACTGGACGACCCCGCCCAGCATGCCTATTACCTGCCGAGGATTCTTGAAGGCCTGGGCCTGGAAGAGCGGGCCTTCCGCAAGTCCCTGGGCGAATTTTCCACGGAGCAGGAGCGCCAGGACGCCCCGCAACGCGCACCACGCAAGGGTGGATGGAGCAAACGCTGGAATCGCACACGTGGAGACGGGCGTGAGGAGAGCATCTTCACGCCGCCGGACAGAACGCCATCGGTCTGCACTTCCAAGGAAGAGCAGCTGATGCGTTTTGCCTTGTGCTTTCCCGACGCCGTGCCGGAACTAGAGCGGGAAGGCGCCGCCGTGCTTCTGCAGTCCTCGTGGGCCGTGGCCTTGTGGAACACCCTGTGCGACGTTTGCGAACAACAAACTGCCGGCGCCCCCCTGCAGCCAGATGCACTCCTGGAAAAACTGGATGCGCAGCAGCGGGCCCGCTTTGCCGAAGCCATGATGCAGTACGACGGGTATTGCATGAGCAGAGAAACAAATCTTGAAGAACTGAAACGGCAGATCGCATTGCATAAAAACAACGAATCCATCGCGCAGCTCAAGATGCAGCTGGGCTGCAGCACCAGTGACGATTCCCTCGCCGCCCTGCGCAAGATCCAGGAAATCAGAGAACGGGAGCTCTCCGGGAGGAATGATGGCTAACAATCTCAAGGATATCCAGCAGATCAAGACCCTCATCGCCAAGGGCAAGGTCAATGGCTTCCTCACCTTCGAGGAAGTCAGCAAGGCCCTGCCGTCGGAGATCAACAATCCCGAACAGATTGAGGAAATCATTGGTATTTTTGATCAGCTGGACATCGCAATCGTCGATTCGGAAAAAGACGGCAAGAAGATGGACCTGGCGCCCCAAGACTCCGATGACGAAGCCGGGCAGCTTTCCCTGACCGACGATGAAGACGGCGCGGACTACTCCTCCCGCTCCACGGACCCCGTGCGCATGTACCTGCGGGAAATGGGCGCCGTGCCCCTGCTGGACCGCGAGGGCGAAGTGCACATTGCCAAGAAAATCGAAAACGGCGAGCTGGAGGTCCTCTTTGCCCTGGTAGAAGTGCCTGTGGCCATTGAGGAAATCATCACCGTGGGCGAGGATCTGAAGCTCAACCGCATGAAGCTCAAAGATGTGGTCAAGACCATTGAGGAAGACGATCCCAGCGAAGACGAGATGAACCAGCGCACCCGGGTCATCATGCTGCTGGAGGAAATCAAGACCTGTTTTAAGAAAAAGCGAAAGATTTACAGCAAGTTGGATGAATGCGCCCGGATGGACCGCCGCGTGACCGCCGTGCAGAAGGAAATTGTTTGCTACAAGGAAGAAGTGGTCACCCGCCTGCGGGACATCAAGCTGGAAAAGACCCTCATTGATCGCATCATCGAAACCGTAGGGGATTACGTGCGGCAGATGCACAACTGCCAGCGCGACCTCTCGGCGTACATCCTTTCCGTGGGCAAGACGCAGGCGGAAATCCTGGAGCTGTTCCAGAAATTGGACGCGCGGGAAATCAACCCCGTGGCCGCTGCAGACGAACTGGGCATGACCGTGGAGGAACTCTTTTCCTTCAAGGAAATGATTTCCGGGAAGATCGAAATTCTGCATCGTCTGCAATCCAAGTGCTGCCACAACGTGCAGGACCTGGAAGAAGTGCTCTGGCGCATTCGCAAAGGCTCCCTCATTGCCCAGCGAGCCAAACAGGAACTCATCCGCGCCAACCTGCGGCTGGTTGTTTCCATTGCCAAAAAGTACACCAACCGCGGCTTGCAGTTCTTGGATCTCATTCAGGAAGGCAACATTGGCCTCATGAAGGCCGTGGACAAGTTCGAATACCAGCGCGGGTACAAGTTTTCCACCTACGCCACGTGGTGGATCCGTCAGGCCATCACCCGGGCCATTGCGGATCAGGCGCGCACCATCCGCATTCCCGTACACATGATCGAGACCATCAACAAACTCATCCGCACGTCGCGGTATCTCGTCCAGGAGCTGGGCCGCGATCCCACCCCGGAAGAAATCGCCGAGCGCATGGATTACCCCCTGGAGAAGGTCAAAAAAGTCCTCAAAATCGCCAAGGAGCCCATCTCCCTGGAAACCCCCATTGGCGACGAGGAAGACTCCAGCCT
>JAIWOE010000197.1 GCA_020217165.1 Desulfovibrio sp.
TCACATCCCGAACGCCCCGGGGCAGGGTATCTGGCAGGGTAATCATCGCGCCGGACAGGCGCTTCTTGACCATCAGATTCTTGTTGCCCTTGGATTCTTCCAAAAACGGCAAATGTCCCACCAACATCTCGTAACCCACCAGGCCCAGGGAATACACGTCCACCTGGAAGTCGTACCCGTGCCCGTAGGGGTCTTTGATGACCTCGGGGGCAATGTACAACGGCGTGCCAACGCGGGTTTCCGCCTGGTTGGTGTCCGTCACCTGCCGGGCCACGCCAAAGTCTCCAATGCGGGCCATGCCGTCATCATTGATGAAAATGTTCTCCGGCTTGATGTCGCGGTGGATGACCTGCTTGGAATGGATGTGCATGAGGCCCCGCAGGCAGTCCCCAAGAATGCGCATAGCCCGGGGCCAGGGGATGGGACCTTTCTTGATTTCCTTGGCAAGGTTGTTGGGCAGATAATCCATCATCACGGCCATGAGGGCGGTGACGGACTCGGAATCCCGAATGTGGAACACCTGGTGATTGTGCCAGCCCACCACGTTCTGGTGACCGCCCAGGCTGTACAGGTGCACCAGCTCCTTGGCTTCCTGGCTGATGGCATCCTGCAGGGAATCCAAAGAATCCCCGGCATCGCCCACCTTTTTGGTCAGGGAGATGACCTTGAGGGCAGAGACGAATTTGGCGCCTAGGTCTTCGCGTTCCAGCTTGAAGACGCACCCAAAGGCCCCGGCGCCCAGAAACGCTACGACCTTCCAGCCGCCGAACAACGGCTCCTTCTTGCGGAGAAAGCCGAGGATGGTGTTTTTGCAGTACAGGGACCTGTCGGCCATTCGTGGTACATCCGTTCGCGCAACCCTAGCGGGCGCATGTTACGGGCATGCGTCGAACACGGCAGCATCGGACGGCCGCATGAATTCACCAGAGGGGAAAATACCCAGCCCTGCGCAACGCCCGTGGCTGCGCTGGCTCACCCACGGGCATCGTATGCCAGCGATTGCGCCCAGGCAACCAAAAAAATGGCTTGCAATGCCGGGGATGCATCCGGTTTCCGGCCTGCACACGGCCCGCATCCACTCAAGCGGCCACTCAGGCGGCGAAACGCTCCTGCTGTAGCATCTGCTGCTGAACAGCCATTGCCTCCTGCAGCAACCTGTCCAGTTCCCGAAGTTTTTGCTCCCTGCAGGTGGCGCTGACCCGGCGGTTGCGCTCCAGAAGCTCCATGTCCTTCCGATGCCGCTCAAGTAAATGCTGGATGTCGTGCATGACAAGCCTCCGCGCAGGCTGGACGCTGCAGGTGGGACCACAAGGAACAAGGACGCCCAGGCCAGCTTCGCCGGGCTCTAGACTTTCTTTATACTACTCGCTTTTCCAGACCGGGTCAAGCACGATCCGTGCCGGCAAGAAGCCTGCGGAGGAGCGGGAGGCAGGATGAAGGAAGCGCTTGCGCAACGCAAGGCTCAACGCAAGCCGGTGGAATCCGGGTCCTGCTGCTGCTGACGGCGCTTGAATTCCTTCATGTTGAAATGGTGCAACACCTGGGTATCATTGCGCTTGCGTCGAATCCACAAACGCCAGAGGCTCACCAGCAAAAACAATACAGCCACTCCGGCAAGGGCCCATTCCCAGGCACTGATTCGGGTAAAATTGATCATCATGGCGGACTCGCGGATGAATGTCTCCATCGGCTTCATGTAGCCATAATTCTGCCGGCAGGCAAGATGTTCACGCGAGCAAGGCGCAAGCTCCTGTCATGTGCCCGGCTGACGTTGCCCCGGGGCATTCCCCTGGCAGGAAATTCTTGACAGGCTTGCCTCTTGCCGGTTCTGTGGTATCACTCCCTTGTCGAACTCTCCCCGCATCCAGATACGGAGGATTTTCTCATGCGCCACCCCCGGCAATGTGTCTTTCCCGTGCTATTCTGCCTGGTGATGATGACCCTTGCCACCCCCGCCGGGGCCGCAGACATGCGGCTGAAGGGCTGGGAGCATGGCTCGCCCTACAACGCCCTGTACATTCCTGCAGACCGTGAAAAATTCACCGCCGTCATCGAAAAAATCATGGACATCACACCTATGCCCGGCATGGACCTGGGTATGGGGCTCATCGCAAAACGCGACGACACCGGCGAGAAGGTCATGGTGCACATCGGGCCCAAGGATTTTGTAACCACCCGCCCAGACTGGTCCGCCGTGGTGCCCGGGGCCAAGGCCAAAATCTATGGTGTGTACAACGACCTGGACGGCAAGGAAATTTTCCTGCTGAACAAAATCGTGATCGGCAACAAGATGGTCAAGGTTCGCAAGACCGGAGATGGCAGGGGCTGGTGGACCCTCACCCCCGAGGAACTGGCCAAGGAAGAGGCTGACAACAAGGTCGAATAGCGCCCCCTTTAAGGAGCAATTCCGTCATGCACCCCTTCCCGCGTCTCCCGCGCCCCGTCGTGCTGGCGATGGTGTCCCTGCTGTGCCTGGCCTGCACCGCCTGCGGCAGCCTGCGGGTGCGCCCACCCATTCCCAAACAGGATACCGATCCCCTGACCCTGAGCCAGACCCGGGTCATGGCCACCCGGCACGATGCGGGCATTGCCGGGGTGCGCGGCTGGGGGGATGTGCTCTCTCCGGATCTGCAACACAGCATCACCACTTCCACCCAGCAGTATCAGGAGTGGCACCGGAATCAGGGGCTACCCTTGCCCCGGGAAATCGATATCCTGGCACTCTCCGGCGGCGGGCCCGACGGCGCCTTTGGCGCCGGCGTGCTCTGCGGCTGGACAGATATTGGCACGCGCCCCGAATTCCGCGTGGTCACCGGGGTGAGCACCGGCGCCCTTTCCGCCCCCTTCGTCTTCCTGGGGTCCGACTACGACGCCGAGTTGCGCGAGCTATACACCACCCTGAAAACAAAAGATATTTTGTTCCTCAAGGGAATTTACCGCATCATATTTGGCGATTCCGTCACCGACAACACCCCCCTGCAACGCATCCTGGAACAGCGGGTCAACGCAGACATGCTCAAGGCCATCGCCAGGGAACACCAGCGGGGACGCCGGCTGTTCATCGCCACCACCAACCTTGACGCCCAGCGCAACGTGGTGTGGGACATGGGGGCCATTGCCGCCTCCGGGCATCCCAAGGCCCTGGAACTGTTCCACAAGGTCTTGCTGGCTTCCTCTGCCATCCCCGTGGCCTTCCCACCGCAGTACATTCCCGTGCAGCGCGATGGGGTGTTTTATGATGAGATGCATGTGGATGGCGGTGTCATCTCCCAATTTATCGTCTATGACGGCTACCTGAATCCACGGCGCATGGCCGAGGAGTTGGGGCAAATTGATGCATACGAGGCCGTGGACAAGCGGGTGCACATTCTCGTCAACAACAAAATCGGCCCCGTGGGTGAACCCGTAAAACCCCGCCTGGCGCCCATCGCCTCCCGGGCCATTTCCACCCTCATCAAGTCCCAGGCCAAGGGCGCCCTGGCCTATGCCTACCTATTGGCCAAGCGCGACGACATGCACATGCGTTTTTTGGCCATTCCCGAGGAGTTCGAGGCCCAGGCCGCCGAGCCCTTCGACCCCGTGGCCATGAAGAAAACCTTTGAACTCGGGTACGAAATTGGCAAAGCCCAGACCGGCTGGCAGCAACTGCCCCCGGGCTACGAGCATTGATGGACCCAGACATTCCAGACCCCGGGGCGCGTCGCCCATCCGGCGTGCCCCTGCCTTTTTTTACGTTCCCCATCGAGACGCCACCATGCACGATTTGAATCAGCTCCTCCGCTCCATTTCCCAGATTGAGGATGACGCCCCCCGCCAGGCCGAGGGCGCAGACCTGCTGCTCTACTGCCCCTGCCCGGTCAAGCTGGTGGTCAAGGACAGGGTGGAGGCCATCGCCGCGGCAGAGGCCGCCGCCGGCCGGCCCCTTACGGTGCGCATTCCCATGGGCTGCACCAGCGTGGACCCCTATGACCCCCTGTTCCAGGAGCCGGACCCCGCCCGGCTGCCGGGCATCATCGCCTCCATCGGCTTTGGGGATTTCTGGAAGCGCGCCTTCGTGGAGCGGCATCTCCAGGGCGATCTCTTCCAGGCCGTGCTGCCCCAGCGCCTGAACCCCCTGCACGCCCGCGCCGGCCTGGTGGACCCCAGGGGCCGCTACAGCATTTATGGCGTCACCCCGTACATTTTTCTGGTGGATGATCGCAAACTGGGCAGCGTGCCGCCCCCCCGTGTGTGGGCCGACGTGCTGGACCCCAGGTACAAGGGCCTCTTGTGCATGTGCGGCGACGGCGACGACATGGCCGATGCGGTGGTCATGAACCTCCACAAGGAGTTCGGCATGCAGGGCCTGCAGGCCCTGGCCGGCAATGCCAAGTGTCTGCTCCACTCCTCGGAAATGGCCAAGGTAGCCGGCACCAACGACCCCCGCGCCGCCGCCGTGTTCATCATCCCGGCCTTTTTCGCCGCCAGCGTCCGCGAGACCTCCCACGTACGCATGGTCTGGCCCGAGGACGGCGCCTGCGCCTCGCCCCTGTATTTTCTGGCCAAGACGGCAGAGCACCAGCGCCTGGCGCCCCTTATCAATTTCTTCCTGCATGAGTTCGCGCAAATAGAGAGCGCCCGCTGGTTCATCCCCATGGCGGAACACCCCTCGCCCCTGCCCGGGCACGCCTCCCTGAAATGGGTGGGCTGGGACTATGTGGAGCAGTTCGACGTCAACCGCCTGCGCGAGGAATTGCACCCCGTATTCCGCTCCCTGCTCCAGGAGCGGCGATGAACGAAGCTGCCCACGAGGAAGCAACGGCCCGCCCCATGCGCCTCGTCACCGTGGCCGGGCCTCCGGCCTGTGGCAAGACGGCCGTGGTGGCCAAGACCTGCGCCAAGCTGCGCGAGGCCGGCGTCTCCACAGCGGTCATCAAGTTCGACTGCCTGCAAACCAGGGACGACGCCCTGTACCAGGCCGCCGGGGTGCCCGTGAGCGTGGCCCTGTCCGGCGGATTGTGCCCGGATCATTTCTTCGCCTCCAACCTGGAGGAGGCCTTTGCCTGGGCCCAGCACACCGGGGCGGACTGCTGCATCATCGAGACGGCAGGCCTGTGCAATCGCTGCTCCCCCCACCTGCGTGGAGTGATGGCCCTGTGCATCATCGACAACCTCATGGGCATTGATGCCCCGGAAAAAATCGGCCCCATGCTGCGGCTGGCGGATCTGGTACTGGTGACCAAGGGCGACCTCGTCTCCCAGGCCGAGCGGGAGGTGTATCGTCATCGCATCCGGCAGATGAACAGCCGAGCCGTCATCCGCCATATCAACGGCCTCACCGGCCAGGGGTGCCAGGAATTGGCTCAGATTCTGGCCCTGGCACCGGCGGTGGCCACGGTGACGGATATGAAGCTGCGCTTTTCCATGCCCGCGGCCGTCTGTTCCTACTGCCTGAGCGAAACGCGCATCGGCGCCAGATACCAGAAAGGCAATGTTCGCAAGGTTGAGTTTGGCCACCGGCAGGAGGGCCAGCATGGCGAATGAGCAAGCCATCGCCTCCATCACCGTGACGGCGGGCCGGGACAAGGCCGGCAATCCCGAACCCTGGGACCTCACCTTCCGCACCGGGGAGGTGGTGGCCCTGCTGGGACCCACGGGATCGGGCAAAAGCCGCCTGCTCTCGGACATCGAATCCCTGGCCGATGGCGATACCCCCTCCGGCCGCCGCCTGCTCCTGGACGGCCAGGCCCCCACCGCCGAGCAACGCTTCGCCCTGCATGGCCGGCTGGTGGCCCAGTTGACCCAGAACATGAATTTTGTGCTGGATATGGCCGCCCTGGAATTCGTCACTGCCCATGCGGAAAGCCGCGGCATTGCCGATCCTGCAGCCGCGACAGCTGCAGCCCGTCAGGTCATCGACGCCGCCAACGCCCTGGCTGGCGAACCCTTTGCCCCACACACCCAGCTCACCCAGCTCTCGGGCGGGCAGTCCAGGGCCCTGATGATTGCGGATACCGCCCTCCTGAGCTGGTCCCCGGTGCTGCTCCTGGACGAAATCGAAAATGCCGGCGTGGACAAGCGCGCCGCCATGCGCCTGCTGCTGGGCAGCGACAAGATCGTCGTCATCGCCACCCACGACCCAGTGCTGGCCCTCTCGGCGGACCGGCGCATGGTCATCGCCAACGGCGCCGTGGCCGCCGTCCTCACCCGCACCCCGGCCGAAGAAGCCCTACTGACCCGGCTGGCCACCCAGGAAGAGGGCCTGGCCGCCCTGCGCCACGCCTTGCGCACCGGGGCCCCGGTACGGGCATGGGAGGCGTTCTTCCCCACACCATAACGCACCTTTGTACACGTAGTTTGAGGACGCAACACTTGATGGGCCGGCCTTTGTACTCGACCTGGAAGTCCGGGATGATTGGGGTGCACCGCCACTTGTTCTGCATGGTGGCGAGGACGAAGAGCGGCCATTTTCCCAGTCGCATGCTTCCACAGGAGGGCAAGCAGTTCGGGCTTTCCCATGCGGACACCGCGGTGTCCGCATGGATGGACTGCCGGTGCCATCTCACACGGCAGAAAGATCAACCCTGCGGTGGCAGAGTCTGTCCAGAAGCGCCTGATCATGGCTGATGACCAATAGGCCCAGCTCCCGGGTGCGGGCGATGGTCAGCACGGTGTTCCAGATGGCGGCCTGGGTCAGGGCGTCGAGCATGGACGTCATTTCGTCGCAGAGCAGGTAACGCGTGCCTGGGCCCAGGGCCCGGGCCAGACAGAGCCGTTGCAGTTCCCCGCCGGACAACTCGTGAGGATGCCGGGCAAGCCAGGCAGGATCCACGGCCAGCTGCTCCAGGACGCGCGGTTCCAGGGGGCCGGCTTCTTCGAGGATCTGCCGGGCGGTCCAGCGGGGGTTCACCGCCAGCTCAGGATGTTGAAACAACAGCTGCACCGGGCTCGCCCCGCGGGGCAAGGGCTGACCATCCAGCAAGACCT
>JAIWOE010000198.1 GCA_020217165.1 Desulfovibrio sp.
GACACTGGGCCCCCACCTGGGGAGCCATGCGGCCGGCCACTTCGCTCATGGGCACCAGCAGGGGCAGGGCGCCGTTATCCAGCTGCACCGTTTCGTAAGCCACGCCGGTGGTTTTACTTTCCAGCAACACCTGGGTCAGGGGCTTGTCCGCGGCCAAATGCAGGTACGTAAAAAGAAGAAGCCCATCACGCAGGTAGTGGTATTCCTGCTGGATGGGCTCCTTGACCTTGATGACCAGTTCCGCGGCCCAGGCATCGTCCACCGAGACGAGCCTGGCGCCGGCGGCGGCATACTCCTCGTCGCGCAGTCCGCTGCCGGCACCGGCACCGCGCTCCACCAGCACCGTGTGCCCATTGCGGACAAATGCGCCCACCGCGCCCGGCGTCATGGCCACGCGGTTTTCCATGGTCTTTATTTCCTTGGGAATACCAACAATCATGCAGCGTGCCTCCTGGGCAGGACAATCGGTGAAGGGTGCCAAACAGCCAGTCCCACCTCATGACCGATCCTTGGTCGGCTGTAAAGGGCCGCGGATCAACAGAATGCAGCCCGCTGCCACCAGGGCGCATCCCAGCCACAGCCAGTGCCAGGGCACCTCGGGCACGGGAGTCAGACGGACCAGTGTCCAGCCCAGGGCGGCATGCTGCACCCCCAGGACCTCCACCCGGCCAGGATCCCCGGGCAGCTCGTCCAGCACCACCGGCGTTTCGGCCAGGGCCGCCACCAGCAGCCGGGACTGTACCTCCGCATTGCCTAGCATGTTGGCGGAGGTGGCGGCCTGTGCCAGCCGGCTGGAAGGGAGCAACCGCGTGACCGGTGCCCCCAGGAGTCTGCCGCGCTGGTCCAGCAGGCAGAAGATGGCCTCCCGGGCGGCATGGGTCTGCCCCAAAAGATCCAGCAAGGCCTGGGCCTCTGCGGCCCGCAGGGCTCGTTCGCGGCGCAGGGCATCGTCCATGTCCAGAAAGACGGCCAGGGTCCAGTTGAATTCCGGCAGGTTCACGGCCATGCCCAGGTGGGTCGTCATGCGGGCGGCGCCCCGGGCTTTCCAGTCGAACATGGCCATGGTGCTCCCCCACTGCAGGGATTCCTCCCGCAGGACGCGCAAGAGGGAGCGGCCGCGGCGGTCGCGGTAGGGAGAAAGGTCCAGGCCGCGCAGGGCCAGTTCCGGATAGGTCAAGGCGGTGATGCGGGCATCGTAGACAAAACAGAGCAGGCCCGGCTCCAGGAACACATCATCCAGCAGGGCCAGGGCCAGGGTACCGGCGTGGTCCTGGGTTTCGCGGGGGGGCAGGGCCTGGCGGCGGGCGTCCTGCATGGCAAAGGCGGCCAGACGTCGGGCCATGGCAGCGGTCTGCTCCAAACGCTGCATGCGCTCCTGCAGCAACATCCGGCGTTCGCCCAGGAGACGGGCGTAGGTTTGCTGCAACTGGCGACTCGTCAGCTGTGCCATGTCCTGAGCCGCCAGGGAATCGCCCCGCCCGGCGCGACTGGCCCGCTCATGCAGCACCAGGAATAGCACCAGCACCACCGCACACAGGCCGGCCACGACCAGCACCGCCCGACGCCGGCTTCTGCATGCGGGCGTATGGCTGAACGGCAGAGGGGGGGCCGGTGGCGGTGGCGGCTGCATGTTGGATCCTGGACAAAATGAATGGCTGTGGCACCCTGCGTATCACGCCTGTGCCCGGAGTGACAATCGCATCAGTGCCCCCAGATTGCACAAGGCGCGCAACAATCTGCACCATAGGCCCTGCACCGCGCGTTGAAAACACTACAACATATTGTAAAAACATGATAAACTATCTGGCATGCTCTCTGCAGATACGATACCGTCCTTGCAGGACTCATCTCGAAAACAAGGAGTAGCATCATGAATCGTTTGCTCAGCCTGTGCCTCGCGGCCCTGCTTTCCTGCACCGTATTGACCGCCGTCGCCATGGCCCAGCCGGGCGGCCCCGGCGGTCCTGGTGGTCCTGATGGACCTGGCGGGCCTGGCCACCAGCAGATGGCCCCGCCGCCCCATGAACGCCCCGGTCCTGGCGGTCCCGGCGGCCCTGGCGGCCCTGGCGGTCCCATGGCCCGTCTGCTGGGCGAACTTGACCCGGAAGTGCGCGACGCCGCCAAGACCCTGATCCTGGAACACCGCAAGAGCATGTACCCCTTGCGGGAACGCATGAAGGGCAAAAAACACGAGCTCAACGCCCTCATCGCCACCCCCAACGCCAGCCCCGAAGCCATCAACAAGCTGGTGGACGAGATCAACACCATGCGCGCCGAGATCTTCAAGGCCAATGTCGCCATGCGCCAGCAGTTTTTCAAGATCACGGACATCCCCCTGCCCGAGCGGCCCGGTCGCGGCCCGGAATAACCTGCTGCACGCCCCGGAAAATCTCCCTCACCGCGCGCCTGGCGAGCCCTGCTTGCCGGGCGCGCCGTCATTGACAGCAAGAACCAGCCATGCGAGATTTCGTAGTGGCGCAGGAAACACGCAATGCGCACGCACCACACTGCAACACCGGAACCATAGGAACGCAATGGCAAGCAACCACATTATACGCGGGATATTGATCGGCGGTTCGCTGGGCGTCTTCGCCTCATTGCTGGGCATGGTGGAGATGGGCCGCGGCGCAGCCTGGGGCATGCTGGGCGGATTTTTTGCTGGACTCACCCTGGCCCGTCGGGAGCAGCAACGCGCGGACAAGGCAAAGAAATCCATGCAATCCAAGGACAACGAGTGAGCGGAGACGGCGCCGGCGACGCCCCCCGGCCGCCACGATGGCGTCCGTTCTACGCATTCTGGTTTGCCGGGGTGGCGGTGTACGCAGGGTTTTCCCTTGCGCCGTGGCAGTTTCCGTATCAGGTGATGCTGTTCGGCAACATCATGCTGGATGAAGCCCTGCATTTTCTGGCGTTTGCCCTGCTGGCGGTGGGATTGCCATACCAGTTCACCCCATGGCTGGATTTGTGTCTGGCCATGCTGGTGCTGGTGCTGCTGGGCATTGCCACGGAGCTGGCGCAGCTGTTCATCCCCTCCAGGGCCTTTGCCGTGCAGGACATGGCCGCAAACACCCTGGGCTGTCTGCTGGGCATCCTGCCCGGCACGCTGCACCGGGCGATACGTGCCCGGCGCAGCGGCTGAACCTCACGCGACGCCCCATTGCACGCCAGGCGTGAGCTTCCATGACAATCCAGAAGTCGGCTATTGCTTGGCCTGAAGCCGCGGGTCGTTCTGCAAGACAAACTCCACCAACTCCGAAAACTCTTCCAGGCTCAAGGCCCCGCTCACGGTCACGCCATTAATGATGAACGACGGCGTGCCCTGCAGGCCAAAGCGCTGGGCATCTTCCACATCTTCCTTGATGCGGGTGAGCACCTTGGTGCTGCTGGCGTCCTGATTCAGGGTGTCCACATCCAGACCCACCTCGCGGGCCTGTTCCAGCAGCCATTCCACCCCGCCATCCTTGATGCGGTCCTGGCCCTGGAAATAGCGATGGTACAGCTCCCAGGCCTTGGCCTCATCCTGCAGGGCGGCTGCCTCGAAGAAGGCGGCAGCGGTCTGGGCATGCTCATGGGAAGACAAGGGCATGTGCTTGAAGAAGACGCGCATGTTGTCGGCATACTTCAACTGCAGCAACTCAAGGGTCCTGGCGGCCTGGCTGCAGTACGGGCACTGGAAATCGGAAAACTCCACCACGGTGATGGTGGCATTGTCCGGTCCCATGGAGGGACGCCCCCCGCCCAGCCTTGGCATGGCGCCCTGCTCCAGTTGGGCGAGCCGCTGGGCCATGAGGGCCTTGCCCTGGGCCACCCGGAAGCCTTCATCCACAATATGGAACACGGTTTCGTTGTTTGCGGCCAGGACATCCATAATCATGGCCGGATCTTCCTTGATGGCGTCCCGCAACCACTGCTTGAAATCTTCCCGCACGGCGGCGTCGCCGTCCTTGCCGCCCTTGGCGGAGGGCGAAGGGAAATCACACGCCGTGGGCAGGGCGAGCAAACACAGGATCACGAGGAAAAGCAGGCGGCGCATGCTGTCTCCAGGGAGAAGATGGTTGAACTACAGGGGAACATCGGTCTCTTACAGTCCATATGCAAGGATGACAAGACCGCTCCCGATGCGTGCATGGAAATGAAACAAACGTTAATGGGGCCTACTGGTGCACCGGCGCCAACGCCTCTTCGTCCTGAGCTGGCTTGAGGGGGATATAATAGAAGGCAGACTTGGACATGGTGGCCTTCGTATTGAACTTCAGTTTGAACTTCAATTGCTTGTCGGGAATGTTCCAACTGAAGACATACCAGTCTCCCTCGGCATACTCCTTGGCGGGTTTGGCGCCCAGCTCCGCGCTGAGGTTCTTGACAATGAGTTGCTTGCCTGCCCTGGCTTCGCTGTTGTTGGCAATGGTAATGAGCCTGGCGTAGAGCTTTTCATCCACAAAGGCATAGTCGATGGCGAGATTGAGATTCTCCTGCTGCTCCAGATAACATGGCCCAACATAGTTGTCATATGCCACGCCCTCTCCTTCCATGAACTTGATGAAACTCTTCTCTTTTTTAAGAGCCCCTAGGGATTCCCCAAAAGGCAGATCCACACAGTTGAAGCCTTGGCAAAAGTTCCGGATGTCATGCACATCATCAACACCATTCCCAATAGTGCAATCCACATGCTCCACCTCGCCCGAGTTGCAGGTGCTGGCGGATCATATCGGCGTGGATTCCTGTTGGGCCATGGCATATTCACTGCCCCAGGTCAATTGCGGGGCGCCTGTTCATCCACCAGCCTCCAAAAAGTGCTTGCGCCCTGCCTGCGAATGGGCTACATACCCTCTTCCGCGGAGAGGTGACCGAGCGGCCGAAGGTGCACGACTGGAAATCGTGTGTACCCGAAAGGGTACCGAGAGTTCAAATCTCTCCCTCTCCGCCACCATGCTTCATCAAGGGAGCTGGGCGGCAATGGCGCTGCCAACCCCGTCAGGCCCGAAAGGGAGCAGCGGCAACAGACGCTGTTGGGCGCCCGGCTCCCTCAAGGGCGCGCTGTGCAAAGGCATGGCGCGCCCTTGCTTTTTTGATCGTCGCTCCAAAAAACCATTGCTTTCCTCGTTTTTTTGGGTACGATCTTTTTATACCTTCTTGATCTACAGCACGTTGTGTCGCGCCCCCGTGCAGACGCCAGGAGATTCAGCATGCGTGTGCTCATCGTGGAAGACGACTTTACCAGCCGCAAACTCATGCAAACCATCCTGTCGCCGTATGGTGACTGCGATGTTGCCGTGAACGGACGCGAAGCCGTGGAAGCCTTCCAGAACGCCCTCAATAGCGCCAAACCGTACGATCTGGTATGCATGGACATCATGATGCCCGAGATGGACGGCCAGGAAGCCCTCAAGCAGATCCGCGCCATCGAGCGCACCATGGGCGTTCGGGCATCGGAGGAAGTCAAGGTGGTGATGACCACTGCCCTGGACGACCCCAAAAACGTGGTGGAAGCCTATTACAAAGGCGGGGCCACCTCGTACATTCCCAAGCCCATCGATCGGCAACTGTTCATTCATCTGCTGCGCAACCTGGGCCTCATTCAATAAAAAAGGCGACCTCCGCACGCCGCCTGCACACGGACATCATGGGCGACCTGATCTGGATCATTCTGCTCCTCGTCATGGCCTGGTTCCTGTTTGCCAGACCACGGGACGACGCCGACGACGGCTCCGGCCACGACGCCGACGACAACTCCACGCCCCATGGCGATGCGCGTCACCGCAACGGGCGCCATCGCGACGGACGGCCTTTGCCCAGCGACCTCCGACCGCCCTCCCGGTACCAGGCGCCGCCGGCCACGCCGGATCGTTCGCCCCGGGATGCCGACACCCCCGGCGCCGACGCTCCCGATGCCGAGCCCTCCCCCCGCGATGCCAGCGAGGCCTACCGCCGCGCCCAGGCCATGTGGGACACCTTGCGTTCCACACCATCCGCCCAGCCCGATGCCCCCACCCCCCGCGGCAATGGCCGGGGGTTTGACGTGGAGGACTTCCTGCATGGCGCACGCATGGTCTACGCCCGCATTCAGGACAGCTGGGACGCCCGAGACCTGGCGGATATTCGCGAGTTTGTGGACGAGCAGGTCTTCGCCAACCTGCAGGCCTTGGCAGCCAAGGACCCCACGCCCTCGAAATCCTCCATCCTGACCCTGGACGCCACGTTCCTGGACCTGAACGCCGAACGTGGCCGCGAGGTGGCCAGCGTGCGGTTTCGCGTACGCATGGCCAAGGACGACAAACCCCCCTACCGCATCGAGGAAATCTGGCATTTTGGCCGGGATGTCCCCACGGGTGATGCGCCCTATGGCATGTGGAAAGTGGTGGGCATCAGTCAGGTGACCTGACACGCGCTCGAACTTGTTCGCGGGAAGGATCATCCTGCCAAGGGTGTTCCCTCCGGCATTGTGTCCGCACAGCGTGTCATTCCAGTGTAACGTGGGCCGGGGGAAGCCATTCTCCCGAACGGTTTCCCCCGAAAACTCCTGTAAAAACAGCTCCTAGCTTTCGTACACCAGCACGCCTTCCTGCCGCAGGTCCTGGCGCAGCAGTTCGCGCATGCGCCGGGTCACCGGGCCGGGGCGCACGTCGTGCACGGGCTTATTGTTGTAGCGCACAATGCCGATGGCATCCCAGGTGGTGCCCACCACCAGGAGTTCCCTGGCGTCGTGCAGCTCGTCTTCGTGCACCGGCCGGCGAATCACCGGAACTTCCTCACTGATGAGCTCCACGGCGCGCACCACGGTGGTGCCAGCCAGGGCCCGGTCGAACTCGGGAATCACCAGCTTGCCGTGACGATCCACCATGCAGATGTTCTCGGTGGCGCCTTCGGCCAGGTAGCCGTGCTCATCAAAACAGATGGCAAAGTCC
>JAIWOE010000199.1 GCA_020217165.1 Desulfovibrio sp.
CACCTCAAGCAGTACGCCAACCGTCGCTTTGAGAAGCTTACCAAATACCTGGAACGCACCGACGCCTCCGCGGAGCTGCAAGTCGCCTTGAGTGTGGAAAAGCAGCGCCACATGGCCGAAGTCAAGCTCGTGGGCGACGGCCTGCACCTCTCTGCCTCCGAATCCAGCGAAGACATGTATCAGACCGTGGACCTGGTGCTAGACAAGCTCGACGCCCAGATGCGCAAGCACCGCGAAAAGAACAAGGACAAGCGCAAGGGTGGAGATGTGGCCGCCAGTGGCCGCACCGTGCGCACGGAAGTGTTCCAGTTCAGCGCCACCCCCGCCGGCGGCCGCGAGCGCAGCATTGTGGATTCCGACCACTTCGAGCCCAAGCCCATGAGCATCGAGGAAGCCGCCGAGCAGCTGGAAACCGCCCAGGACCAGTTCCTCGTGTTCCAGGATTCCGAGACCAGCCGCGTCAACGTGCTGTATCGTCGCAAGAATGGCGACTTCGGCCTCATCGATCCCGGCCTGTAAGGAGCACAGGGCAGCGGTATGAAACTGGAGGAATACCTCGACCCGCGGCTGGTGCTGCCAGACGTGCAGGCCACCGCCAAGCCGGCCGTGCTGCAGGAACTCATTGCCCCCGTGGCCGACGTGCTGCCCGGGTTCGACGTCAAAAAGGCCCTGCAGGTGCTGCTGGAGCGCGAATACCTGGGCACCACCGGCATTGGGGATGGCATTGCCATCCCCCATGGCAAACTGGCAGACCTGGACAAGATTGTGCTGGTGGTGGGCCGCAGCAGGGATGGCGTGGACTTCGAGGCCCTGGATCTCAAACGCTGCACCATCTTCTTCCTGGTGCTGGCGCCTGAGCAGGTGGCCGGCATGCACTTGCGCATCCTGGCCCACATCTCCAGGCTGCTCAAGGACGAGGCCTTCCGGCGCGACTTTCTGAGCGCGCCGGACAAGGAGAGTTTGTGGAAACTGCTTGCGAGAACCTGAAGGCGGCCCCGTTTCCCTTGGTCATCGTGTGCGGGCTCTCGGGAGCCGGCAAATCCACGGCCTTGGGCGTGTTTGAAGACCTGCGCTTCTTCACGGTGGACGGCATCCCCCCCAGCCTGGCACCCAAGCTGGCGGGGCTCTTTGCCGGGGAAACCCGGCGGCAGTTCCGCGGCCTGGCCCTGGGCGTGGACGTGCGCAATGTGGAATTGAAAAAAGGCGTGGCTGATGCCTGGATGACAGGCATGGAGGAAATGAAGGGCCTGGGGGCCAGCCCCCAGGTCCTCTTTCTGGAAGCCCGCACCGCCGTGCTCATGCGCCGCTACGCCGCCACCCGGCGGCCGCATCCCATGCTGCAACTGCTCTGCGGCGGCGAGGAAAGCTGCAGCGTGGGGTTGGAAAAGGCCATCAACCTGGAGGCCGACGCCCTGCTTCCCCTGCGGGGCATGGCCGATTTGGTGGTGGATACCTCCGATCATTCCGTGCATGACCTGCGACGGGTCATCAAGGAAAAGTGGGGGGCCCTGGACCAGAACGGCAAGGGCCTGACCATCCACCTCATCACCTTCGGCTTTAAATACGGCCCGCCCTCGGAGGCCGATTTGGTTTTCGACCTGCGCTTCCTCCCTAATCCGTATTTTGTGGAGGAATTGCGGCCCCTCACGGGCAAGGATCCCGCCATCGTGGATTACGTGCTGGGGGAAGACCCAGGCAAAACTTTTCTGCAACGACTCAGGGAATTCCTGCTGTACCTCATGCCGCTGTACGATACGGAAGGCCGGTACCGCATCACCATTGCCATCGGCTGCACCGGAGGCCGGCACCGCTCCGTGGCGGTAACCGAAGCCCTCCATACCACGCTCAAGGCTGCCGGCTATCCCGTTTCCATGGAACACCGGCACATTGCGCTGGGCTAACGACCGAGGACAGGGGACCGCATGACCCAAGACGCCCACATTCAGCCCCGCACCGGTGTGGTGATTGTCACCCATGCCGACTACGGCGCGCACCTGCTGCACGCGGCGGAATTCATCCTTGGCCCGCAAACCGGCTGCGCTGCCCTGTGCGTGGACAACACCCAGAGCGTGGAAGCCATCGTGGAACGCCTCAAGGAGGCCGTGATCCGCTGTAACGAAGGCGCCGGCGTGCTGTTGGTGACGGACATGTTCGGCGGTACCCCCACCAACCTGAGTCTCTCCCTGCTGGGCCAGGAGCCCCCCCTGTGCGATCTGGAGGTGGTGACCGGGGTGAACCTACCCATGTTGCTCAAGGCCCTGGGCACCCGCCATCTCGGGCCGGAGCAATTGGCCGCGGAAGCAAAAAAGGCTGGCGGGCAAGGTATTGTGGTAGCAGGCGAACTCTTGCGCAGTCGCGTCAAAGGGAGTTAAAAGGGAGCCGCCATGTTCTGGGTGCGTGTGGACAACCGCCTGGTGCATGGCCAGGTGATAGAAACGTGGTTGCCGCATACTGATTGCGAGGTGCTGGTGGTGTGCAACGATGCTGTGGCCGGCGATGTGCTGCAACAGGAAATCATGACCCTGGCCATCCCCCACGCCATTGAAACCATGTTTGTCACGGTGGCGGATCTCCCCGGGGCCATGACACGTCTGGCCCGAAACTATGAGGTGACCAACACCCTGGTCTTGTTCAATTCATGCATGGATGCCCGCACGGCCATGGAGCACGGCTTCCGTTGCAAGACCGTGAACATCGGCAACCTGCATTACGCCCCGGGCAAGCGCCAGCTCCTGGCCCATGTAGCAGTTTCGGAAGAAGAGTCCTGCTGCTTGTCCTGGTTGACGGGCCATGGCGTGGAGCTGGATTTCCGCTGTCTGCCCTCGGAGCCCGTCACCCTCAAGCCCACTTGGTGAACGCGCCATGATGGATCTTGCCAGCATGCCCTTGCCCCTGGCCGCGCTGATGGCTAGTTTTTTTTTGCCCTGACGGGGCTGGGCCGTTTTACCATCAATCTTGGCATTCTTGAACGCCCCCTGTGCATTGCCTTTTTGTGGGGACTGTGCTTTGGCAACATGACTGCCGCCCTGGGGGTGGGCATCTTTTTTGAATTATTCTGGCTGGATTCCATCCCTGCCGGCACCCACATCCCCCCCAACAGCGCCTTCTCCACCATCCTGTGCCTGGGATTGCTTTCCCATTTTTCCATGCCCGCCCCGGCAGAGTTGCCCTTGGCACTGGCCGTGTCCCTGCCGGCCGCCCGGCTGGGAGCCCGTCTGGAGGGCTGGCGGCGCACCGTCCTGAATGCCGACTATGACCGCCTGCTGCGGTGGGCCGCCGCCGAGGGCAGCCCAGACGGCGTGTCCGACCCAGACATGTCCTCCCCTGGCGCCGTCATCTGGAAGGCCGTGAGCAGGATGGTCGCCACCAATGCGATTGTGTGTTTTGTCACATTTTTGGCCTTGGGGCTACTCCTGCGCTGGCTGGACTTGCCAGCCTTGAGCCGGGAAATGGATCTTGCCGTAACCTGGGGACATTGTTGGCTTGCTGCGGCGCTGGGTGGCGCGCTCTCCTTGCGGAACAAGCGTGCGTATGCCGTTTTGATGACCCTGGTGGCTGCATTTACCCTCTGGCGGCTCTTTCAGTGCGGAGAAGGCGGTTGTCAGGCGCTTTGGTTTGTGATAATTGGAACGAACTCCATGTGAGTCAATCTGTACCACGCTGAAATCACTGGACGTTTGGGCAGCCATCGTTGCCCGGCGTCGATGCATGCCAACAACCTGTGAGGAGGAGAGACATGTCTGTTCTCGTTTTCGGCCACAAGAGCCCGGATACCGACACCGTCGTCAGCGCCATCGCCGTGGCGGATCTTAAGAGCAAGCTGGGCGTGGCTGCCAAGCCCGTGGCCCTCGGCAAGCTGAACCCCGAAACCGAATTCGTGCTCGGCAAGTTCGGTCTCGCCGCTCCTGAAGTGGTGGAATCCGTGGCTGGCCAGAAGGTCATCGTGGTGGACACCACCGACCTGACCCAGCTCCCCGACGACATTGCCAAGGCCGAAGTGCTGGGCGTGGTGGACCACCACAAGCTCGGCAGCCTGACCACCCCCTCCCCCCTGGAAATGTGGGTCTGGCCCGTGGGCTGCACCGGCACTATCGTCAAGGCCATGTACGACTTCTTCAAGGTCGAGTGCCCTGCCAACATCGCCGGCGCCCTGCTTTGCGCCATCCTGTCCGACACTGTGATCTTCAAGTCCCCCACCTGCACTGACGCCGACAAGAAGGCTTGCGAAGAACTGGCCAAGATCTGCGGCGTGGCCGACCTGCAGGCCCTGGGCATGGAAATGTTCAAAGTCAAGTCCGCCGTGGACGGTGTGCCCGCCCGCGAACTGGTCTTCCGCGACTACAAGGACTTCGACATGAGCGGCAAGAAGGTCGGCATCGGCCAGTTGGAAGTGGTGGACCTGGCCATCCTGGATGCCCACCGCGCAGACCTGGCTGAAGAAATCATCAAGATCAAGGCCGAAAAGGGTAACCACAGCGTCTTCCTGCTCCTCACGGACATCATCAAGGAAGGCTCCCTGATGCTCATCGCCACCGACGACGCCACCGTGGTGGAAAAGGCCTTTGGCACCAAGGCCGACAAGGAACTCTGGCTGCCCGGCGTGCTTTCCCGCAAGAAGGACGTGGTGCCTCCCTTCGAGAAGGCCTTCGCCTAGTAGCGTTGTTGCGTCGTCAACATATGTCCAGATATGGGAGGCGCAACACAGGGCCGCCCGCAAGGCGGCCCCGAAGCCGCAGCTCCGTGAGTCCGCCAACATCGACGCATGTTGGCGGACGGTCCTCCCCGAAATAAGATGATGGAAATATCGTTTTACTTCGGGGAGTCGACAATGGGTTGTGCCATCTCCTCGTGCAGCGGGGGAAAGGAAGAGCCCATGCGCCCCGTCCGGACCATGCGTCCGGGCGGGGTTTTTTAATTAATCATGGAAAACCCCTCGACAATTTTCCGCAGCTACGCCACAGGGATGCTGGAGGTGCAGCATGTGGACGTTTGCGATGTACTTGGTGGCCGCCGTGGGAGAGTTCGGCGGCTGCTTCGCCTTCTGGGCCTGGCTGCGGCTGGGCAAACATCCCCTGTGGATCGTGCCTGGCATGTTCAGTCTGGCGCTGTTCGCCTGGGTGCTCACGCGGGTTGACACCGATCTGGCCGGCCGGGCCTATGCTGCCTATGGCGGCATCTATATTTTGAGCTCCCTGCTCTGGATGTGGCTGGTGGAGGGTTCACGGCCGGATCGCTGGGACGCCCTGGGGGCCCTGGTGTGTCTGGTTGGGGCGTCCATCATCCTCTTCGGCCCCCGGGTGGCATGCGGTGAAGGATCCTGACGGCTGAGGTGTCTGAGCCTGAGGCTGTGCTATCCCTTGACAGCACCAGACAAAGGGATCACAGCCAGCAGTCATGAACGCATCGCCAGCTTCTCCCTCTTCCTTTCCACCAGCGGCCGTGGCGGCCCTGTGCGTGGCCCTGGTGTTCTGGTCTTCAGCCTTTGTGGCCATTCGCGCGGCCTTGCCGGATTTTTCCCCCGGCCATTTGGCCTGCCTGCGCTTCCTCACGGCCTCGGCCTGCCTGGTGCCATTGGTCATCGTGCACCGCCTCCGGAACGGGTATTTTCCGCCACCACGTCTGCGGGACCTGCCCGGGATATTCCTGCACGGCTTTGTCGGATTTTTCGTCTATCATCTGCTGCTGAATGAAGGGGAAAAGACGGTGACCGGCGCCTCGGCGGCCTTTCTCATCGGCGCCATCCCGGTGAGCTCCACATTGCTGGCGGCATTGTTCCTGAAGGAGACCCTCACCTGCCGCGCCATCCTGGGGCTGGTGGTGAGCATGGTGGGCGTGAGTGTCATTGCCCTGGGGGAGGGTGGTGGCATGACCTTTGACCGCGGCGCAATCCTGGTTCTCGTGGCTGCCGTGGCGGAGAGCGTGTATTTTGTGGCCATCAAGGAGCGCCTGGCCCGGTACGGCAGCCTTGCGTACACCATCTATACCATGTGGGCCGGGACCATTTTCCTGTGCCTGCGCCTGCCTGGCCTGGGCGAGGCCGTGGCCAATGCCTCGCCCCAGGGGTTCTGGAGCGTGATTTATCTGGGCGTCTGTCCCGCAGCCCTTGGCTATGTGCTATGGAACTTTGCCCTTTCCAAAGGGCAGGTGGGCTGGATTTCCAGCACGCAATTCAGCCAGCCGTTTATCGCCATGGCCGTGGGTTTGATCTGGCTGGGGGAGCTGCCGGGACCAGTCTCCATCGTTGGCGGCTTGGTGGCCATCGCCGGTGCGGCCATTACCACCGGGCAGGTGGCCATGCTGGCGCGGCGCTGGCGCAAAGCCTGACTGGAGTTGCCCCGCTTTCCTTTCGTGGAGAAGTAATCCTTTGTGGAGGAGAAGTTCACGATGCCAACACCACGCCCCCCGTCCTCGGCCGAATTTCGGAGCAAGAGGATTGATCTTGTCCGCTCAGGCAGAAACCCTGACGACCTGGCCAAGGAATTCGAGTCCTCAAGGCGGACAATCCGCACATGGGTCCGCCAGGCCGAACTTGACGACGCCCCCTTCCCGCCGGGCTCTGGAGGACGCCTCTTTGAAGAAAAAAATCCACGAGGTGCATCAGGCGCCGCGGAAGACCTACGGCGCGCCCCGGTTTCATGCCGAGCTGCGGGAACAGGGGGGCGCTGTCGGCCAGAAACGCGTGGCTCGCTTGATGCGGGCCGAGGGCTGGCGGGGACGAACAGCCGGCGCATCGAAGGGTGGACCATGGCCAGCCA